>JBEAQW010000213.1:0-3820 GCA_041163725.1 Planctomycetota bacterium | reverse complement strand
CCCGTTGCGCGCTACACCGTCGAGCGGACGGATCTCGCATCGGGCGCACGCACGGTCGCGGAACTCACCCTGCCCGACGGCCCACCAGACGCGTTCACCGAGATCCTGCTCGCGGTGCAGGAGCGGCAGCCACTCGAGATCTCCGGGCTCCTGCTCGCGCAGCGCGTGCGCGACCGCGCTCCGTAGCGGCTCTGGATCGACGGCGGCTACCATGCCCGCCGATGTCGACCGACTTCTTCACGAGCCAGGACAACGCGCGCAGGCAGACGGGGCGGCTCGTCGCGCTGTTCACCTTCGGTGTGCTCGGCACGATGTTCTCGCTGTGGATGGTCGCGGTGGTTCCGCTCGCGCTCGCCGGGTCGAAGCGCAACGGCGGCAACCCCGACTGGGCGGCTGCATTCGGAAACTGGCAGGTGATGCTCACGGTGATGGGCGTCGTCGGCGCCGTCGTGGGCATCGCCACGCTCGTGAAGCTCGCGCAGCTGTCGCAGGGCGGGACGAAGATCGCCGAGATGCTCGGCGGCCGGCCGATCGATCCGGGTACGCGCGATCCGCACGAGCGGCAGCTGCTGAACATCGTCGAGGAGATGTCGATCGCATCGGGCGTGCCGGTGCCGCCCGTGTATGTGATGGAGGATCGCTCGATCAACGCGTTCGCCGCCGGGCCCGATCCGTCGCGGTCGGTGATCGGGGTGACGCGCGGATGCATGGAGCTGCTGTCGCGCGACGAGATGCAGGGCGTGGTCGCGCACGAGTACAGCCACATCTTCCACGGTGACACGCGCATCAACGCGCGCACGACCGCGGTGATCGCCGGCATCATGGCGGTCGGCGTGATCGGGTACATCATGTTCCGCTTCGTCGGGCCGTCGATCGCGCGTGCGACCGCGGGCGGGCGCGGCAAGAACAACCCCGGCCCCGCGCTCGGACTCGCGATCATCATCGCAGGCCTGCTCGTCTGGGCGATCGGTTCGATCGGCATGCTCTTCGGGCGGCTCATCCAGGCGGCGATCAGCCGGCAGCGCGAGTTCCTCGCCGACGCGAGCGCCGTGCAGTACACGCGCAATCCGGACGGGATCGCCGGGGCGCTCGCGAAGATCCGCGACCACTACTCGGCCCGCATCGAGAGCCCTGCCGCGAGCGAACTCAACCACTTCTTCTTCTGCACCTCGCTGAACACGCTGTTCGCGACGCATCCGCCCATCGACGAGCGCATCAAGCGCATCGTCGCGATGGGCGCGATGAAGGTCGGCGCGCGCGAGGCCGCGCGCGGGGCCGACACCACCCCTGCCGCAGCGACGCGCCCGGGACGCGGACGCGCGGGAACCGCACAGGTCGCGGGCCTCGCGGCGGGCGTCGCCGCAGCGGCCGAGGTCGCGCATGCGGGCACGCTCGACGCCGACTCCGTGGCGAAGGCGTCCGCGTTCCGCGACTCGCTCGGCGACGCGCTCGTCCGCGCGGCGCGCGATGCGGAGGGAGCACGCGCGATCTGCTACGCGATCGCACGGCGCAATGGCACCCACGCGGCGTGCGACGCGATCGTCGCAGAGCATGACCGTGGCGCGTACGGTGAGTACGCATCGCTCGCCGCGCCGGTCGCCGCGCTCCGACACGATCGCCAGCTCGCGCTCGTCGACCTCGCCGCGCCGGCGCTCTTCAATCTCGGGCAGCGCCGCTATCTCGACTTCCGCCAGACCCTCGCGCGCACCGTGCGCAGCGACGGACAGATCGATCTCCGCGAGTGGGCGCTCCTCAAGAGCCTCGAGCGGCTCGTCGAGCGGCGCTTCTCGAATGCGCATGCTTCCGCGCGCGGCAGGCTCTCATCGCGCGCGGGCGACGCGCGGCTCGTGCTCGCGATCGTCGCGGGCGCATCGCACGACGCCACGACTGCGGGCCAGGCGTTCGTCGAGTCGACGAGCGCGATCGGACTGCCGTCGGGCAGCATGCCGGGCGCGTCCGAGTGCACGCTCGATGCACTCGACGAGGCGGTGAAGGCCCTCGCCGGACTCACCTTCGCCGAGCGCGAGCGCTTCCTCGTCGCGTGCGGCGTCGCCGCGTCGCACGACGGCGCGATCAGCGTCGACGAACATCTCGTCGTGCGCGCGATCGCGGACGCGCTCGATGTGCCGATGCCGGTGCTCGCGGAGGTGTAGCCGCGGACGGTCGCGTTCCGTGTCGCGTCCCGTGTCGCGCCCCGTGTCGCGTTCCGTCGGGCGCGTGCCGCCCTACTCCGCGTGCGCATCGGTATCCGAACCGTTCGCCACGCGCAGATCGGCGAACGCGAGATCGCGCTCCGTCATCGGTGGGAACCAGCGTGCGCCGTCGGCGGCCTTGCCGAGCGGCGTTCTGCCGCAGCGGCGGACGAGCGCCTTGTAGAAGCGATCCGCCACCTCGGGCTGCGCTGTCTTAAGCCAGGAGCCGGCCTCGCAGAGAACCGCGGCCGTGTCGGCCGATCCATCGGGCATGATCGACGCCGCTTCCCACGCGAGATCGGCCGCGATGCGCCGGTAGTGGAACCGCGTCGCATCGGGAACGCGCGAGGACTCGATGCGCGCGAGCTCGTCGGCGGTCGGCTTCGCAAGCGCGCCATCGCCGACGCGCGCCCGCGCCTCGGCCAGCGGTCGCGTCTGGAAGCTCCCACCGTAGATGTGGAAATCCGGGTCGAGTTCGGTCCCGAGGATCTCCATGCCCGCATGCCGCGCAGCGCGGGCGCCGAGCACCATGGCCCGCACGCGCTGGTCGCGCGCCATCGCGCCATCGCGGAGCGCTGCGATTCCCGCGACATAGCCATCGAATGCCGCGAGCTGCGCCACCGGGAAGTACGGGCGCGCTTCCTCGAACCGCCCCGCCCGCGCGAGCCGCCGCGCGAGAAGCCACCGCAGATCCGAGAGTGCCTCGGCATCCAACGCCGGTCTCCCTTGCTCCGCAGCGTCCGCAAAGCCACGCAGCTCATCGATGGTGAGCACGCGCTCGGCGAGATGCGCAGCGTCGGCCCAGTGACCGCCGGCGAGCATGGTCTCGAGCGCCTCGGTGTACCGCTGGCTTCCCGCGAGCAGCACGCCGAGCTCGCCGCGCATGTAGCCGCCATAGCTCTCGTTCGGGGCGGGTTCGACGGAATCGGGCATCCTGAGCGAGAAGACCTCGCGCTCGCGGGGCGGAAACAGCCTGATCGCGGCGCTCAGCCGCGCGATGGACTCGTCCATCCGCCCCTCACGCGCGAGCAGCTTCGCGGTGATCCAGTGCCCGATCGGCGAATGGTCGCCCGCGATCTCGCTCCACTGCGCGGCCTCGTCGAAATGTCCGTACTGGTACGCACCCCATGCGAGGTAGGGCGCGCCCTTCACATCGCGCGCACCCGCGCGCGTGAGCGCCGCGGTCCAGCGCGACCAGGTCACCCGCCTCCGGTCGATCGGACCCGACGCGAGCGATCGCGCGAATCCGCTCGAGGCCATCCATGCGGTCATCACCGCGCGCGCGTTCGCATCGGCGGCGACGGCGGCGAGTTCCGCGTCGTTGGCCGAAAGCAGCGCCTCGCAGCACATCGAGAGCGACGGAAGCGCAGACGGCGCACCCGCGACGAAGTGCTCCATGTAGAGCGCCATCGCCTGCGTGAAGTCGCGGCGGTTGAGCGCGATCTGCGCCTCCCAGCCGATGCTCGCGGCCGCGAGGCCCGGCGTGTCGGCGAAGCCGGCGGCCGCCGCGCGACGCACCTCGCGGTACGCGGCGATCGCCTCGTCGGGCGCGACGGCGTGGCGCGCGCGACCGATCATGTACCACGCATAGGTCGTGCGCCATCGGCGGTTCGCCTCGGGCAGCGCGA
>JBEAQW010000212.1:0-8740 GCA_041163725.1 Planctomycetota bacterium | reverse complement strand
GCGCTGTTCTTCCTCGGCGAGTACTTCCACATCGTCACCGGCAGCGCGTTCTTCGCGATCCTGTTCATGGGCGGCTGGTCGCTCAACCCGTTCACCGGCGCCGATCTGCCGACCTCGGGCGGCCTGGCGCTGATGCTCGCACAGATCGCGGTTGTCCTCGGCAAGGTGACGCTCATGGTGTCGCTCACGATGGCGCTGCGCTGGACGCTCCCGCGCTTCCGCTTCGACCAGCTCATGCGCCTCTCGTGGGAGGGCATGATCCCGATCTCGCTGCTGCTCCTCGTGATGGTGTCGTTCTTCGTCTACTTCGGCTCGACGCCGTACCTGTGGCTCGGCTCGATCGGCGTGGCGGTGCTCGTCTACCTGTTCAAGCCCATCATGGGCTCGCATGTCGAGGCGAACCAGCGCATCCGCATGATCGGCAGCCGCTTCAGCCCGCTCACGGACGACGCAGGCACGCTCTCCGGCCGGCCTTCGGTCGCCCTCGACGACCGCGCGATTCCCGATCCGCGGCAGGGCATGGTCAGCCAGCACTGATGTGATGCTCGACGCGCTCCTCGGACTCCTCCGGCTCGGCCTCGCGACGCGGTTCCGCGTCGGCGGCGCGTACTGGAAGTGGCGGAAGGAGACCGCGTTCGGAGCCGACCCGTCGAAGTGGCCCGATCCGGCGGCGCGCCGTCACGCGATGCTCGAGTACGCCGCGTGGGCCCACCGCATGCGCCGCTTCCTGCGCTGACCCTTCATCGAGCGCGAATCGAAACGCCACGCGACCTTCGCGTGCGGCCAAACGAACGCCAACACTCGGCGACGAGCCTCCTTGCGCGCATTTGTCGCGCTTTCAACAAGGATGGCCCCATGAAGTACATGCTGTCGAGCCTCTTGCTCGCGTCCCTCTCCGGCGCTGCGTTCGCCGGCGACTGCCCCGTTTCGGACACCGGCTGCGCGCCGACCATCTCGATGACCTTCCTCGGCCGGAGCGTCAACCTCGGCTACGACGTCGGCGCAACCGAGATCTCCGCATTCGATCCGCTGAATCAGCGCATCTTCTCGGTGAACGGTCTGACGGGCTCGATCGATGTCTGGGACTTCTCCGATCCATCGACTCCGATCCTCGTCACCGAGATCTCGCTCGCGGCGTACGGCATCGGCTCCACGAGCGTCGTCTGGACCACCGGCCACATCGCCTGCGCGGTCGAGGCGTTCGTGCAGCAGGATGCGGGCAAGGTGGTCGTGATCGACGCGGCGACCCTCGCGATCGTCGCCGCGGTCGATGTCGGCGCGCTGCCCGACATGATCTGCGTCACGCCCGACGGCTCGAAGCTCCTCACGGCGAACGAAGGCCAGCCGAGCGACGACTACGCGGTGAACCCGAACGGCTCGGTCTCGATCATCGACATCTCGGGCGGCATCGCCTCGATCACGCAGAAGAAGGTGACGACTGTCGACTTCGCCGCGCTCGCGCCGTCGGCGATCGATCCCGAGATCATCGCGATCGGCCCGTCTGGGTCGCTCGCCGCGGATCTCGAGCCCGAGTACATCACGGTCTCGGATGACAGCGCGACCGCGTGGGTCGTCTGCCAGGAGTCGAATGCGCTCGCGACGCTCGATCTCGCGACCGGTGCGTTCACCGCACTCCGCTGGCTCGGAGTCAAGGACCACTCGCTCGCGGGCAACGGTCTCGATCCGAGCGACCAGGACGGCGGAAACAACATCGCGAATTGGCCGGTGTTCGGCATGTACCAGCCCGACGGCATCGCGTCGCTCCGCGTCGGTGGCCAGACCTACATCTTCGGTGCCAACGAGGGCGATGTCCGCGAGTACGGCGCGTATGTCGAGAATGCGCGCGCCGGATCGCTCGTGCTCGATCCGGTCGCCTTCCCCGATGCCGCGACCCTGCAGGCGAACACCGCGATGGGGCGCCTCAATGTCACGCGCTCGCGCGGCGACGTCGACGGTGATGGCGACTACGACGCGCTCTACTCCTTCGGCGCGCGCTCGATGAGCGTGTGGACTCCGGATGGATCGCTCGTCTGGGACAGCGGTGACCTGATGGAGCAGGTCGTGTCGGCCGTGAACCCGACGAGGTTCAACGCGAGCAACACGAACAACACCCGCGACAACCGCAGCGACGACAAGGGACCCGAACCCGAGGGTATTACGCTCGGCACGATCGCCGGCCGGACCTACGCCTTCATCGGCATGGAGCGGATCGGCGGGGTGTTCGCATTCGATGTCACTGATCCGACCGCGCCCTCGTACCAGCTCTATGTGAACTCGCGCGACTTCGGTGCTGCGACGAGCTCCGCTGCGGCCGGCGATCTCGGCCCCGAAGGCACGCTGTTCATCCCCGCCGCGACCTCGCCGAACGGCCGCGACCTCCTCGTGGTCTCGAACGAGATCTCGGGCACGCTCTCGGTGTGGCAGATCGATCCCGTCTGCAACACGACGGGCGATCTCGACGGCGACTGCGCGGTCGGCGGAACCGATCTCGCGGCGCTGCTCAACGCCTGGGGTCCGTGCGAGCCCGACTCGGCATGCGCGGCGGATCTCGACCGAGATGATTTCGTCGGGGGCTCTGACCTCGCGATCCTGCTGAACAACTGGGGTTGATCCGAGTTCGAATCCACAGGCTTCATCGAAACGCCGCGGGCGGGGTCCCCTCCGTCCGCGGCGTTCTCTTCGGCAAAGTTCGGCATTTGTTTGGTAGTCATTCCCGTTCAGCCGTACACTCGCGCGCCATGGCGAAGACGCGCACCGAATACATGTGCCGCGAGTGCGGCGGCAACCATCCGAAGTGGATGGGCAAGTGCCCCGACTGCGGCGCCTGGGACAGTCTCGAGAAGTTCACGGTCGAGGACGAGGGGCCTTCGCGTGCGGCGGCGCCGATCTGGGGTGCGGCCTCCGAGGGCGCCGATGCCGAGGAACTCGCGCGCTCTGGCATCGGCCGCGCCATCGCGCTTGGAAGCGTTCCAGAGGCGTCGGTACCGCGGCTTCCCAGTGGCGTCGGCGAGTTCGATCGCGTACTCGGCGGCGGCATCGTGCCCGGCTCGGTGATGCTCCTCGGCGGCGACCCCGGCATCGGCAAGAGCACGCTGCTCATGCAGGTCGCCGCATCGATCGCGGCCTCGGGCGGGCGCGCGCTCTACGCATCGAGCGAGGAGAGCCCGCGCCAGGTCCGGCTCCGCGCCGAACGCCTCGAGCCGATCGTGCGAGCGGGGGGCGCCGCGTCGCTCGGCGACCGGCTGCTCGTCATGGGAGAGGGCAACATGGCGCGCATCGTCGAGCAGGCGAGAAAGACGCAGCCGGCCGTGGTGCTGGTCGACTCGATCCAGCTCGTGCACCGCTCCGATGTCGCCGCGGCTCCGGGTTCGATCGCACAGCTCCGTCGATGCTGCCTCGACCTCGTCGCGCTTGCGAAGAGCACGGGCTGCGGGGTGATCGTGGTCGGCCATGTCACCAAGGACGGCGCGCTCGCCGGACCGAAGCTGCTCGAGCACCTCGTGGATGTCGTGCTCTCCTTCGAAGGCGACCGCCACTCGGCGGTGCGCATCGTGCGAGGCGTCAAGAACCGCTTCGGGTCCACCCAGGAGATCGGCCTCTTCGAGATGCGTGCCGATGGCCTCGCGGAGATCGAGGCCGTTCGCGTTCCGCAGGCGGGAGGCCCGACCGCCCCGGGATGCGCGTTCGTCGCGACACTCGCCGGCACGCGATGCCTGCTTGGCGAGATTCACGCGCTCGTCGCGCCCGGTTTTCTCGGAAGCACGAAGAGGAAGTCGAGCGGTCTCGACGCCTCGAGGCTCGCAATGCTCATTGCAGTGCTCGAGAAGCACGGCGGACTCAGGCTCGCGGATCAGGATGTCTTCGCGCAATCGCTCGGAGGTCTGCGCATCGTCGAGCCTGCGGCCGATCTCGCGCTCGCGCTCGCGGTCGCGGGCGCCTTCTACAACCGCGTCCTCCCGCAGGGCGCTGTCGCGATCGGCGAAGTCGGGCTCACCGGCGAACTGCGCACGGTTCCGCATCTCGAGCAGCGGGTGCACGAGTCGCTGCGTCGTGGCGCGCGCGCCGTGCTCGTGCCTGCTTCGGCGAAGCTGAGCGCATCCGCGTGCGCTTCGCGGCCCGATGCAGACATCGTGAAGATTGGCACGATCTCCGCAGCGCTCGAATTACTCGCACCAAGTCAACGCCAAGTGACGATTGAACCCAAGGCCGCGCGATCGGGTCCGGGCTCCGGAAGACCACGGAGTACAGCAAGCGAAGCCTGAGGGCGTCGGGTGCAGGCCAAAACGGGCAAGAAACCGTCTTGCGGCCAACGCAAATACGCAAAGCCATTGGCGACATGGATTTGCACCCGAAGGCCATCCGGTGGCTGGCGCGTAAACCCCGCCGAAACGCCCTCGACTAGACGAGTTTCGGCAAAGCCTGTAACCTGCCGCTCATCGTTTCGGCCAGAGTCGGCCGATGTAGGAGATACCGTCCGGCTGAGTTCTTTGGTGGACCAGCAAACGACGGACGGGTGGATGACGCAGACCGGTTCGCCGGTCACACAACTAGTACGGAGAGTTTCATACATGAGTCTCACCAAGACTGTCGGCTTCTTCGCCGTCACGACCCTCGCCGCTGGTGGCGCGGCTTTCGGCCAGAGCGACATGCAGGCCCAGATCGCCGACCTCCAGGCTCAGATCGCTGAGCTCAAGGGCGCGCAGAGCGGCCAGTGGCTCACCGAGCAGCGCGCTGCCGAGATCCGCGGCATCGTCACCGATGTCCTCGCGGACGCTGAGACCCGCTCCAGCCTCCAGGGCGCTGGCTCGGGCTACAACGGCGGCTTCATGCTCGCCTCGAACGACGGCAACTTCTCGATGAAGATCAACCTCCTCGAGCAGATCCGCTGGTCGTTCAACGACAACGACGCCGACCAGGCGTACGGCTTCGAGAACAAGCGCACGCGCCTCACCTTCTCGGGCAACATGGTTGACTCGAGCTGGAGCTACAAGCTCGCCTACTACCTCGGCTACTCGAACAGCGCCGAGAACTTCGACTCGGGCGACCTCGCCGACGCGAACGTCACCAAGGACTTCAAGAACGGCTTCACCGTGACCGTCGGTCAGATGAAGCTCCCGTTCTCGGCTGAGTACGGCATCGACGCCGGCAACCTCCAGTTCAGCGACTACTCGGTCGTGAACACCATCTTCAGCCAGGGCTACGGCCAGGGCATCGGCTTCGGCTACTCGGCCGACCAGTTCCGCGTCGCCGCCGGCTACGTGAACTCGCTCAACCAGGTCAATGCCGATTGGGATTCGACCTCGCCGAGCAGCGACTGGGCGATCACCGCTCGCGGTGAGTTCAAGTTCCAGGGCGACTGGGGTCAGTTCAACGACGCTCAGTCCTGGAAGGGCGAGGGCATGGGCATCATGGCGGGCCTCGGCTACGCCGCGTCCCGTGACGACGCCTCCGACGCGACCCCGACCGCGCTCACCCTCGACGTGACCGTCGACTTCGGTGGCGCGAACATCGCCGGTGCCTACTACTGGGCCGACGACGACGTCAGCGGCAACAACCCGACCGGCTTCACCATCAGCGGTGGCGTCTTCCTCGCGGACGACTTCGAGGTCGTCGCGCGCTGGGAGTCGTTCGACAACGACTCGGGCACCGAGCTCAGCACCTTCACCGTCGGTGGCAACTGGTACTTCGCCAAGAACACCGCCAAGTTCGGCGTCGAGCTCGGCTGGGCTGCCGACCCGATCCCGTTCGACGTGCTCTACGCGAACTGGGTCACCTCGGCTGACGATGGCGAGTGGGTCATCCGCGGCCAGATGTCGTTCAGCTTCTGATCAGCTCGCCTGACAGAGCAACGCATCCACCCGGAAGACCAGGTGCATCGCACCTGATCCTTCAAACGGCTCAGTCGGCCGCCCCGCAAGGGGCGGCCGATTTTCATTTCGCGAAGGCGGAAATTCGGTAGCGTACGGGGGTGCCTCGGGTGGTTTGAGGTGCCCCGTCGCCCTTCGTCAGCGGTCGCGGGGGAGTTCAGGCGTCACACCCGATCGAGGAGGACTGAAAGATGTCTCGAGTTCAGAATGCAATGTTGGCCTGTGCCGTGGTGCTCGGCACGGGAGGCGCGGCCATGGCCGATGCCTCCGACCTGAAGGCGCAGCTCGACGAGCTCCAGCGGGAGCTCGATGTGCTCCGCGCGGGTCAGGATTCGTGGCTCTCGGAGGCTCGCGCCGAGGAGATCCGCACGGTGGTCACCGATGCGCTGGCCGATGCCGGATCGCGCGCCAGTCTCCGGAGCGCCGATGGAACCGCCGGTTACCACGACGGGTTCTTCCTCTCGTCGAGCGATGGAGCCTTCTCGCTCCGCATGAATGTGCTCCAGCAGATCCGCTGGTCGTTCAACGACAACGAGGTGGACTCCGGCGGTGGCGGCGGTGTCGCGGGCCTTGGGGGCGCGGGCGGAGGCGGTGCGGGCGGCGGCCAGTCCTACGGCTTCGAGAACAAGCGCACGCGTCTCGGATTCAGCGGCAACATGGTCGACTCGACCTGGACCTACGACATCAAGTACTACCTCGGCTACTCGAACAGCGTCGAGGACTTCGGTGCGGGCGAGCTCTCCGACGCATCGGTGACCAAGGCCCTCGAATGCGGCGCGACCATGACGGTCGGTCAGTTCAAGCTGCCGTTCTCCGCCGAGTACGCGCTCGACGCGGGTCAGCTGCAGTTCATGGACTACTCGACCGTCGACTCGGTCTACCGTGCCGGATACGGTCAGGGCATCAAGGTGGGCTACGCCAGCGGTGACATCCGCTTTGCCGCGGCCTATGTGAACTCGACCAATCAGGTCAACGCGGACTGGGATGCGTCGTCGCCCAGCGACGAATGGGCCATCGCCGGCCGTGTCGAGGCGAAGTTCGCGGGTGTGTGGTCGCAGTTCGATCAGGCCCAGTCGTGGCGGGGCGACTCCTACGGGGTACGGCTCGGCGCAGGTGTGGCCATCGATCGCGTGAACGGCGGAAGCGACGCGACCCTGTCGCGCTACACCGTCGACATGACCGTGGCGCTCGGCGGCGCGACGGTCACGGCCGCCTACTACGCCACCTCGATCGACGACTCGGGCGATCCGGCGCTCGACGACGCGAATCCGATGGGCTTCGTGCTCTCCGGCGCGATGTTCGTCTCGGACACCTGCGATGTCGGGATCCGCTACGAGTACTCGGATATCGATCTCGACTTCGGCGGCGCGGAGCAGTTCTCCGCGCTGACCGTCGGCAGCAACTGGTACATCTCCCGCAACCGCGCCAAGCTCGGCGTCGACTTCGGCTACGCCTTCGACGCCGTCTCCTTCCTCTACGAGGGCGCCGCAAGCAGCAACAACTGGCTGCTCGACGGGTCGGGCGAGGACGGTCAGTGGGTGCTGCGCACCCAGCTCTCCTTCAGCTTCTGATCCCTCTTCGATGCCTGCAGCGGCCGAGCCAACCGGCGCGGCCGCTGTTCGTTTTGGCGAGGCAATCGCCGCCACCGCCGCGATTTGTGGTGCGCTGCCGAATCGCCTGCCGATAAGCCGCAAGGTGCCCCCGCGCACCCTTCAAGGAGACGGCAGGATGCCTACCACACGAGAAATGACGGCCGCGGCCACGCCTCGGATGACCCGCACCCCCCGGCTGCTGACGCCGCTGATGCTCGCAGCCCTCGGAATCGCGAGTGTGGCTCGCGCCCAGGACGGCACGCCGATGATGCCCTCCACGCAGGAGCTCATCGACCGGATCGAGCGCCTCGAGGCGTCCAACCGCGCCCTCGCGGGCGAGGTCCAGACCCTGCGCGCCGAGGACGGTCAGGCTTGGCTCAGCGAGGAGCGCGCCGCCGAGATCCGCTCGATCGTGAGCGATGTGCTCGCGGACAGCGCCACGCGCGACTCCCTCCAGTCTGCCGGCGCAACCGCGGGCTGGAACGACGGCTTCTACCTGCAGAGCGCGGATGGTCGCTTCCGACTCGAGGTCGGCGGCATGATCCAGATGCGCTACATCTACAGCTATGTGCCGGACGGCGTGTCGGGCATCGCGTTCCCGCCGAACGCGGCCTACTCGTGGACCGCCGACAATGTCGAGTCGCGCAGCGGATTCGACCTTCCGAACACGCAGCTCGAGATGAAGGGCCATGTGTTCGGCGAGGCGTGGCAGTACAAGATCAAGGGCGCCTTCTCGAACGACGACGAGGCGATCGTGGGCCAGTCGCCGTTCGGCAACCTCGGTTCCGGCAGCGGCACCTTCCGGCTGCTCGATGCGTTCGTGCGCGCCGATGTGTCCGACGAGTTCTCCGTGCGCGTCGGCCAGTTCAAGCTGCCGTTCGCGCGTGAGCAGATGGTCGATTCCTCGCAGCAGCTCGGCGTGTCACGCTCGACGATCTCCGAGCACCTCGGCCTCGGCCGTTCGCAGGGCGTCGAAATCGACTGGACCTCGGGGAACGCCCGCTCGATGGCGGCCTTCTCGAACGGTGGCACCGACAATCTCTACGGCGTGCTCAAGCCCGTCGGCAGCGATCCCGCGAACTCGCTCTACCTGAGCGACTCGTCGACCTACGCCATCACGGGCCGCTTCGAATGGAAGCTCGCGGGCTCGTGGGCGCAGTTCAACTCGATGACGAGCCCGCCGGGCGACGAGTACGGCCTCATGGTCGGCGTCGCGGGCCACTTCCAGACCGGCGACTTCGACAACGGCACGCAGCAGTCGCCGTACCCGAAGAACAACTG
>JBEAQW010000211.1:0-15902 GCA_041163725.1 Planctomycetota bacterium | reverse complement strand
TACACGCAGCTCGCGCGCAGCTTCTTCAACCGTGAATCCTCGCTCGTGCCCTACGCCGAGGACGCCGCCAACCTCATCTGGTCGCACTCCGACGACTCGGGCTTCGGCATGCTCGCCTCGAGCGAGGTGGCGACCTCGGTCTACTGCGACGAGATGGCGAAGATGATCGCCCGCCGCGCGCTCGCAGCCGACGCGGAGAACACCGCAGCGCTCGCGATCTATGTCGCCGCCGATCTCCGTCAGGAGAACACGCTCGGTTCCGACGCGCAGGCCAGCCGCTACAGCCCACAGTTCTTCGCGACCGCCTCGGGCGCCTCGGTTTGCTCCGAGGTCCTTGCGCTCGCAATCGACTCGAAGGATGTCTCACTGATCCGCGACGCGATCGCGGTGCTGTCGCAGACCGCGGGCGGCAACGCGCTCGTCGCGACCGGCGGACGCATCCCGATGGTCGACGCGCTCCGCTACGGCGAGCGTCGCGTGCGTCTCGACGCCGCGATCGCGCTTGCCTACGCCAGCCCGTCGCAGAGCTTCGCCGCCGACTTCCGCGTCGTGCCGACGCTCGCCGCGGCGGTTGCCGACGAGGGTCAGGCGCGCGCCGCCGTCATCGGTGGCTCGGCCTCCGATCGTCAGGCGCTCGCGGGCGACCTCTCGGGCGCCGGCGTGTCGGTGATCGCAGTCGGTTCGGACTTCGGTGCCGTCGAGAACGATGTCGTCAAGTCGCAGGGCGTCGACCTCGTCGTCCTCTGCGGCGGCCTCGAGGAGCTCACCGGCTCGCTCGCACGCGTGCGCTCGAGTGGCGTGACCGCCGCAAGCCCGGTGCTTGCCGTGGCCGCGGCTGCCGATGAACTCTCCGTGCGCCGTGCCTTCGAGAGCGACGGTGGCTTTGCGATCTGGACCGCCGGTTCGTCGGCTGCTTCGCTCGCGAATGCGGCCACCGCGGCCATGATCGCCATGAGCGGCACCGCGATGGACGCTGGCGAGATGGACCAGTACGCGATGGACGCTGCGGCGGCCCTGAAGCAGGTCGCACTCCGCGGCAGCAAGATCTTCTCGATCGCCGACGCCGAGCCCGCGCTTCTCAGCGCGCTCTCGTCGCGCGGCGGCGCGCTTCGTCTCGCCGTGGCCGAGGTCCTCGCGCTCTCCGGCTCGACCGCTGCGCAGCGCGCGCTGATCGATGCCGCGCTCTCGTCGGAGGGTGACGAGCAGATCGCGCTCTGCGACTACGCGGCTCTCGCGTCGCGCACGAGCGGCGGCAAGGCCGACGGTCGCCAGCTCTCCGCGCTCCGTGACCTCATCGGTTCGTCCGAGGGCGACACGGCCGATGCCGCGGGTCGTCTCTACGGCTCGCTCGATGCCGGTGCCGCCGAGGCGGTGAAGCTCATCACCGGCGAGTGATCGCCGATTCGTTCGTCTGAAATCCACCGACCGCAGCCACGGCTGCGGTCGGTGTTCTTTTGTCCCGAATGGTCCCATCCCGGCATCGGCGCGTGCTTGCCGCCTGCCTCGGTCCAAAAAGCAAGCGCGCCCGGCCAGCCGGCCAGGCGCGATTCCCATGAAAGCCACCCATGGGATTTGAACCCACGACCTGCGCTTTACGAAAGCGCTGCTCTACCGCTGAGCTAGGGTGGCAGGGGCGGGAAGCATACACGAAACGGTGGGGTGTGGTCGACCCTTCGGCGCATCGGGCGCACGAAGCGTTGCAGGCTGGCCCGCACAGATGGAACCGAAACGGTGGCGCGGAGAGGGAAGGGGCGTGAGCCGGACGCAGGCGGACGCCCCGATTGAGCGAGATGGCGAGTTATGCAACCGCCGCGAGGGCATCGGCGCGAGAGATTTGCTGCTCCCGCGGGTTCACTTGCCGAAGAGACATCTCGCACACAACCGGATCCGCGCGCCGATCGTCCGCGCCTGGTTCCGTTCCGGAAGCCCGCCATGTTGCCCACGCTCGTCGCCATCCAGCTCGGCCTGACCCCGCTTCTCGCGCCCACACAGCCTGCGGGCACGCGGCAGTCGTCGATTGCAGGCGCCCCGTCCGTGACGGCGGCGGGTCGCATGTTCAGCGCGTTCTCCACGCAGCGGGGCGTGCCCTACGCGGCGCGTCCGCACGCCCTCGCGGTGGCGGTCGATCGCGATGGGCTCGAGCGACTCGCCCGCTCGGGTGGCGGCATCCTGCGCGACTTCCCGCTCGCCCGCGACGGGGTCGTCGATCTCGTACTCCAGCCGATCGAGCCGTTCACGGCCGATGCCGTCCTTGAACTCGGGGTGGGGCAGGCTCCGCGGCCGCTTCGCGCGCGGGGCGCCTACTTCCAGGGGCTCGTCGCCGGCGAACCGGACTCGCGCGTGTTCATCTCGTCGGGCGCCGCGGGCGTCTTCGGGCGGATCGAGTCGCGCGGACGCATCTACATCGTCTCGAGCGGACCGCGGCGCGCCCGACTGGCCACCGTGGTCTACAACGCATCGACGCTCCCCGCGGGACTGATCGAGTCGCCTCCGTGGCTGTGCGGGCGGGACGGTGGAATGCTCGAGGATGAGCCGCCGCTCGCGGCCGCATCGGCCGATGGTGGCATCGCGGGATCCGGCTGCAGGCAGGTGCGCGTCGCATTCGACAGCGACCACGAGTTCTTCGCACTGCTCGGAAGCGATGTCGAGGCGGTGACCGACTATGTCGCGACGCTGACCTCGGCGCTCACGACGATCTACGAACGCGATCTCTCCACGCGCATCTCGGCGAGCTACCTCCGCATCTGGCCGGACAGCGACGATCCATGGACCGCGACGGACACGCTGAATCAGGTCCTGCAGCTCCGGTCGAACTGGGTGACCCAGGGCGGCGCCGTCGCGCGTGACACCGTGCACATGCTGTCGGGCCGCGCGCTCGGCGGCGGCATCGCCTACATGCCGGGCCTGTGCAACTCGTCGGGCTACGGACTCTCGGCGAATCTCTCGGGTTCCTTCCCGACACCGCTCGTGAACAACTCGTCGCAGAACTGGGACATCTTCGTCGTCGCCCACGAACTCGGCCACAACTTCGGCATGGCGCACACGCATGAGATGGTGCCGCAGATCGACGGTTGCGGCGCTTCGCCGCAGGACTGCACGGTCGCCGGGCTCGACGAGGGCTCGATCATGTCGTACTGCCATCTCTGCCCCGGAGGACTCACGAACATCCGGCTGGAGTTCCATCCCGCGAACATCGCGGCGGCCGAGTCCTTCCTGTCTTCGATCGCGTGCGACTACAGCGGGTCGGTGCGTCCGCCCATCGCGAACGCGGATTCGTTCGATGCGTTCATCGCGGTTCCCACCGCGCTCGATGTGCTCGCGAACGACGAGGAGTACAACTGCGAGCCCATCTCGATCCAGTCCTTCGATGCGCTGAGCACGCGAGGTGCGACGATCTCGCGCAGCGTGGGTACGGGCCCGGGCGGTCGCGACGAACTCGTCTACACCGCATCCTCGGACACGGGCACCGGCTCGGACGGCTTCGAGTACACCGTGGTCGACGCAAGCGGCCAGACGACGAGCGCGCAGGTCGTGCTCGATGTCGGCCAGCTGCGCCCTGCGGACAATCCGATCGGCGCGACCAGCCAACTCGATGCGCGCTACTACCTGATCGGCAACGCCAGCGCGCTGCCGGACTACGACGGCTTCATGCCCTACGCGCTGACGACGGTGAACCAGGTCAACTTCGGCCTGACGCTCAACTCGTTCGCGTCGAGCGGTCGCGCCGACACGGTGGGCGCGCGCTTCAGCGGATGGCTCTCCGTTCCGACGAGCGGGAACTGGCGGCTCTACCTCACGAGCGACGAGGGCTCGCGGCTGACGATCGGCCAGACGGTCGTCGTCGATCACGACGGTCTGCACGGCTTCACCGAGAAGTCGGGCGTCATCGCCCTCGAGGCGGGACTCCATGCGCTCGAGATCGACTACTTCGAGCGAACCGGCACCGCGGGTCTCGTCTTCTCGTGGCAGGGACCGGACGGTGTGAAGCAGGTCGTGCCATCGTCGAAGCTCCTGCGCGGCGGATCGGACAACCCCGCCGACCTCACGAACGATGGCCGCGTCGACGCGCTCGATATGACCGTCATCCTCGCCAACTGGGGTGCGGTCGACTCGCCGTACGACCTGACGGGAGACGGGCTCGTGAACGGGGCCGATATCGCGGTCATCCTCTTCAACTGGACCGAATAGCGCGAATCGGGCCCGCGCGCATGCGTAAACCGACTCGCCGGCACCGATTTCCCATTCCGCGCCCCGAATCAGGTTGACTCGATCCCCACGGGGTCTAGACCATGCGGGACGGCCGCGGCGGAACGCCGGGGTCCGTCGAGGAGTCCGCATGCTCACCATTCCGCTCTGCGCGTCCCTTTCCGCCGCCGCACTCCTTGCGGTCGCTCCGCCGGCCAAGTCGCCCGCGCCGCTCGCTTCCGAGAGCCGCGCGCAGCTCCCGGCGATCGCACGGCCGCATACGGCCTTCATCGATCTCGACCGCTCGGTCGTCGAGGCGCTTGCGCGCGCCGGCGGTGGCGTGCTGCCCATGCAGCTCGGCAACACCCGCGTCGCGCCGCTCGAACTCCGACCGGTCGACTCCTTCACGAGCGAGTCGCGCGTCGAGGCCGTCGGAGTCGACGAGGCGGGGCGGCAGACGGTGACGCCGGTCGAGGTGCGCGGCGTGTTCCTCGCGGGCGGCATCGCGGGTGAGCCCGGGACGCATGCGTTCCTCGCGATGAGCGACGCGGGCACCTTCGGCTATGTCGAGACCGCGACGAATACCTACATCATCTCGAGCGGTCCCTTTGGCGCCGGCCTTCCGACCGTGTCGTACGACCTCACCTCGCTTCCGCCGGGCGTGATCGAGACGCCCGCGTGGACCTGCTCCGCGGCCGAGCCCGAGGTTCCGGTCGAGATTCCGGGCGGAGACGGTGGAATCGCGGGTGTGCAGCCGTGCCGTCAGGTGCGCGTCGCGTTCGAGACCGACTACGAGTTCCTGCAGCGCTTCGGCGGCAACACCACGGCGGCGACCGGCTACATCGCCACGCTCGCGTCGGCGCTGACCGCGATCTACACGCGCGATGTCAACGCGCGCGTCGCAAGCGTGTACTCGCGGCTCTGGACGACCAGCGCCGATCCGTGGAACGCGACCACCACCTCCGCGGAGCTCGACGAGTTCTCGGGGTACTGGTCGCTGAACATGGGCTGGCTCCAGCGCGATCTCGCGCACTTCCTCTCGGGGCGAAGCCTCGGCGGAGGCGTGGCGTACCTGCCGGGGCTCTGCTCGGGCGCACCGTGGGGAGTCTCCGCCAATCTCGCGGGCTTCTTCCCGACCCCGCTCGTCGACAACAACGGCCAGAACTGGGACATCATCGTGGTCGCGCACGAACTCGGTCACAACTTCGGCGCGCCGCATACCCACAATTACAACCCGCCTGCGGACGGCTGCGGCAGTTCGCCGCAGGACTGCACGGTCGCGAACCAGGATGCGGGAACGATCATGTCGTACTGCCATCTCTGCCCGGGCGGCGTGCAGAACATCAAGCTGCAGTTCCATCCCGCGAACATCGCGAGCATCGAGGCGCATCTCAACACCACGAGCTGCCAGTACACGGGGCCCGCGCGCCCGCCGATCGCGGTGATCGACCGCCTCGCCGTCGCTGCGACCGTGCCCACGCTGATCGATGTGCTCGCCAACGAGCTCGAGTTCAACTGCGAGCCCGTGACCATCGAGTTCCCGACGCCGACGAGCCCGAACGGAGCATCGCTCTCCGTGAGCGTGGGCACCGGGCCCGAGGGCCGCGACCAGGTGCTCTACACGATGCCGAACGCGGCGTTCTCGGGCAACGACGGCTTCTACTACACGCTGCGCGATGCGAGCGGCGACACCACGACCTCGGGCGTGATCCCGACCGTGAGTGCGGTGCGCACGCCGGAGAATCCGATCGGTTCCGAGCCCGGGCTCGATGCGGCGTACTACACGCTCAACGCGCCGACGGTGCTTCCCGACTACGCGCAGCTGACGCCGTACCTCGTCGGAACGACGCCGCTCGTGAACTTCCCCTCGACGAACGGCGCATTCGCCGACAGCGGCCTGACGAACAATGTCGGCGCGGTCTACGAGGGTTGGATCGTTGTTCCGGCGGGTGGCGTGTGGACCTTCTTCACGAACTCGAACGAAGGATCGCGCCTGCGCATCGGCTCGACCCTCGTGGTCGACAACGACGGCATCCACGCGATGACCGAGGTCGCCGGCACGATCGCGCTCGCCGCGGGCGTGCATGCGATCCGGATCGAGTTCTTCGAGCGGACGGGTGCCGCCGGGCTGATCGCCTCGTGGCAGGGGCCTGGCGTCGCGAAGGAGGTCATTCCAGCGGATGCCTTCCGGCGCGGCGGAGTCGACCCGGCGGCCGATATCGACAACAACGGAGCCGTCGACGGGGCCGATCTCGCCCGCGTGCTGAGCTCGTGGGGCACAACCGATCCCGCGGCCGACCTGACGCGTGACGGAACGGTCGATGGTGCCGATCTCGCCGAGTTGCTGAACTTCTGGGGGAACTGACCCCGCCCGCGATTGCGCGAACGGTTGCGATCGCGGAGAAACGGCGCGGGAGACCGTCCTGCTTTTCCGACGGAATCGCGTGGATCCGCGCGAGATGCGGCTAGATTGTCTGGATGCATCCGTTGCGACCGTCTCGGGGTATCTCTGCGTGCAGGCTGCGCCTCCTTCCGCGCGCGCTTCTGGCCGTGTGCGTGCTCGGGGCTGCGTCGATGTCCGTCGCCGCCGAGCGCGTCGCCGATGCGCCGCGTGTCGGGGTGAAGCGACTGTGGGCGCCCGCCGATGATGTTGCGCTCGGGCGCGTGGTGCTGCCGCCCGCGGAGCAGACGCCTACGACTTCGCGGGTCGCGGTGCTGCGTGCGGCGTTCGGAGAGAGCGATCCGCGCGTGCCGAGCGCCGCCGTGGTCGCGGAGTTCGCCTTCGATCACGCCGGTGGTCCCGTCGCACTCATGCCGCTGGGCCGAGGGGCGATCGAATGGCGCGGCGAACTGATTGCAGCGGACGGTGGGCGGGTGCCGCTCGTCGGGCAGGGCGATGATGCGCGCTCCGACGATGCAACCGACCGTCGCGCTGGTCCGCTGCGCGTAGTCGTCGGCGAACGGATCGGTACGCAGGCGCCGCTCGGGCTTGATGAACCGTCGCGACGGTTCGACCTCGAGCTTCCGGCGGGGAGGTGGGTCGTGCGGCTGCTCGCGCCGCGGGCGTTCGAATCGCAGGGCGTCGCGCTGATCGTGGCCGATGCGTGTCCCGACCGGGTGGCCGTGCATCTTGGGACGCGCATCGCTCACGCGCGCGAGCCGGTCACGCTCGTCGTTCGCGGTGTCGAGCCGGGCTCGCTCGTGGCCGATGGTCCAGCGGCGCTCGCGTCCGGACCGGTGCGGGAAGTGCGCATCGACCGTGCATCGGTCGAGGACGCGCTTGGCCGCGTGCACCCCGTGTCGCTCGTCGCCCCGCGGGCGGGGCGTGCGGATGAAGCGTGGCGGATCTCCTCGCCGCCGCTTCCCGCCGGACAGAGCATCTGGCGGATCGAAGCGCGCGTGCGCGGAGCCGACGGATTCTGGCGCGCGCGTACGCTCGATTATCTCGTCCGCACGGCCGATGGCCCCGCCGTTGCCGATGCCGCACTCGCGCGCGTGCGCGAGCATGGCAACGGATGGGTGGATGTCTCCATTCCGCTCGCGGGCGCGCGGGTGGGAGAAACGGTGTTCGCCGCCGCGGAGCTCTGGAGCGTCGCAGGGGAGGACGCGCGAGATGCCACCTGCCTCGGTTGGGTCGGAGGACTGGCCGAGATCGGCACGGATGGATTCGTCGAACTCGGATGTGCGCGCCGGACGCTCGGGGACTTCGATCCGGGAGCACTCGAGTTGCGCCAGGTCCGGCTGCATGCACGGGATGCGTGGGTTCCGCTCGATCTCGTCGAGCGTCTCCCGTGCGAGCGCGAGAGCGCGTCGCCGACTTCGCATGCGCCTGTAGGCGTTCGCTCGCAGGATCGCGACGCACGATTCGCGTGGAGCGGGCTACCCGGTCTCGCGAGCGTCGCGTGGAGCGGCCCCGCCGCACGCGGAAGCCAGTTCGCGGCGGGGCTCGGAACGCACGCCCTTCTCATCTCGCACGGCTACTGCGCGGATGCGAACACCTTCCCGGTCAGCCACTTCACGGGCGATGCATGGTGGTACGAGCGTGTCGATGTGAATCTCACCAACGACGCGTTCGCCCTCGACCTCGCCGCCGATGGCGAGCAGTTCAAGAGCTACGGGATCGTGGGGCATAGCCAGGGTGGCATGGCAGCCGTCCACCTCTACGCCTTCTACTGGAGCGGGCTCGACTGGGCGGGGCCGGGACGCCTGATCCAGACGCTCGGCACGCCCTTCGAGGGTACGCCGCTTGCGGGGAACATCGCGGCGCTCGGCGAGATCTTCGGCATCCAGTGCGGCGCGAACTACGAGCTGACCTACGACGGCGCGGCCGCCTGGCTTTCGACGATCCCATCGGCGGTGCGATCGCGCGTGTACACGCACACGACGACCTTCAACGATGTGCCGTTCTTCTACGACTACTGCTCGTTCGCATCCGACTTCTTCCTGTCGGATCCCGAGGATGGAGTCGTCGAGAACTGGTCGGGCCACATTCCCGGCGCGAACGACATGGGGTTGAGAAGCGGCTGGTGCCATGTACGCGACATGCGTGACCCCGATCAGGCGCTCGACGCATCGCGCAACGCCGTGATGAATCAGGAGGCTGCGCGATGAAGCGGATGATCGCGAATCGATCGTGGTGTGCCGCGTTCGGGCTTGCCATGTGTGCGGTGTGCGCGGTACCGACCGCACCCGCGCGTGGTGCCGGTGGCGCGGAGTCATGGTGCTTCGGTGCGGCACCGATTCCGGACGGGCAGTCCGCCACGCGCACGGTCGTGGTTCCTCCCGGGCCATCGCCGCGCACGCTGACGGCTGTGCGTGTTCGCGTGGCGGCGTCGCATCCCTGGGTGGGGGACCTGGAGTTCGTCCTGAGGCATCCGTCCGGCATGGAGGTCGTGCTGCTCGATCGCCCGGGTGTTCCGTCGATCGGCTACCCAGGTCCGTGGGGTTGCGGTGGCTCCGACCTCGATGTGATGTTCGACGATTCGGCGACGCTCGAGGCGGAAACGGCCTGTCCTTATGGTGCGCAGCCTGTGCTTGCGGGTCCGCTTCGCCCGATGGGTTCGCTTGCCGCGCTCGCGGGGCGTGCACCGCAGGGAGTCTGGAGCCTCGTGGTCCGCGACGCGGTCGCGGGTGATGCGGGCGCGGTCACGAGTGCGTGCATCGAGATCGAGACGGCACCGGACTGCAATGCCAACGGCGTGCCCGATGCGATCGACATCTCGAGCGGTGCGAGCGCCGACGCGAACGGTGATGGAGTTCCCGACGAGTGCGGCTGCGTCGGAGACATCGATGGAGACGGATTGGTCGGCGGTGCCGACCTCGCGGCCATGCTCGGCTCGTGGGGCGCGTGCGGGGTGTGTGCGGCGGATCTCACGGGCGACGGCGTGGTCGCGGGCGATGACCTCGCCCTCCTGCTGTCCGCATGGGGGGTCTGCGGACCGTCATGAGTGGAGAGCCCGATGCGTCGCGGCCGGCGCGTTCCGACGCTGCACTCGGCGGCGCTGGCGATACCGCGGCAGAGGTCGCGCTCGATCCGCTGGTCCTCGCGCGCATCCGCGAGGCGCAGGACGCGATCCATCGTTCGCTTGCGGTGGCGCGCGCGGTCCTCACGGACTGCTCGCTTCCGCTTCATCTCGTGACCGGCAGCGCGGTCCTCGCCGATTTCGACCTCGGCGATGGAATCCGGCGCCGCGCTGTGAGCGCATCGCTCCTCATTCCGCGGCACGCGATCGACGGAGCCGTCCGTCAGTTCCGTCGCGCAGGCTTCAATCTCGGTCAGCCGATCGACGAACTCGAGATCATCCGTCGCGCGCGCGGGCGACGCGTCCTCTACAGCCTGATCGAACCTGACGACGATTCGCCCGTGTCGAGCCTGCGGCTTCCGACGGCACACCCGGGAAGCGCGGAAGGTCGCCGGCAGCGCGCGGCGTTCATGACTGCGATCATGGGGAAGCAGATCGCCGCGACGCTCTCACGCGTGCGGCGTGGATGGGACGGCGATCCCAACACCGTCGGTGGTTGCGAGTTCGCCGACAGCGACGAGTTCCGGCTGGTGCCTTACCACCCCGAGTAGCGCGCGGTGCCGCGCGACGGGCTCAGCGCGATCCCGTTTCGGGTTCGGAATTCGGCAACGCGCGCACCAGTTCGATGCGCTCCGTGGCCGCCCTGGGGAGATAGGGGAATGCCTGTCCACGCTGCCAAGCCGCATGGAGATCGCGGAAGTGGGGTGAAGTCGGCATGCCGGCCTGTCCCGCTGGCGTCACGAGAATCGCATCCTGGGGATGCGCAGGCGAGATCACCGAGCGTTCGCTCGCACCGAAGGCCGGCGTCTGCACGCGGACGCAGGTCGGATGCCCCGGGAGTGGGACCCGCGGCATTTCCGCGATGCGTGCCGCAGGGCCGAGCGAATCGGCGGCGGGATGCCGAATCAGCGAGATGTTCGAGTCGCCGCGCGTCCGGAACGCGACCGACTCGTTGCGCGGACCGGCCGCCGGTTCCGGAGTGGCGACGCGCGTCTCCGACGCAGCGCGCACGAGGAAGCGCTGCGCGACGGAGTTCCAGTCACCCTTCGGGTCGGGCGCGAGGTGCGGCGCGCGCGACTCGAGCATGCGGAGCATCGCCTCGTCGCTCATGCCGGTGGTGGCTTCCGTTCCGAGCGCGCCCGCGAGTTGCTGGCGCAGTGCGCGGCGGCACGCATCGAGTATCTCGGGCGCGCATGCGTCGACTTCGACGAATCCGTTCCACGCCACGAGCTGTGCGCGCGCCGCGCGAGCGGTCTCGTCGTCGATCGAATCCGGCACAAGCGCCACGATCGCGTCGCGCCAGCGGACCAGCCGGTGCGAGTAGGTATCCAGCTGCACGCCGTGCAGCTCCGCCTCGGTCCAGCCGCGACGAGCGGAGATGAGCTCGCGCATGCGGAACGCTCGGTCGCCCGGCGCCTCGGTGAAGCCCATCGAGGCCGCGAGTGGTCCGTCGGGGCGAATCGCGAGCTGGTTGCCCGAGGTCAGCACGCCCGACTCGGGGTCCACGATGCGCGGCTTCCGCATCGGGTCGAGCACGCCGCGCCATGCCGGTGCCAGGCGCGCGGGCAGCGGCGCGGGCGAGAGAAGATCGCGATCGGGCAGTGAGCCCGCGATCGTCCAGCCGATGCGGCCGCCACCATCACCCACGAGGAAGTTCTGCGGCGGACCGTGCCAGTCGCGCGCGGCATCGAGCGCCTCCTCGAGCGAGCGTGCATCGGCAAGCCGGAATAGCCCGCAATCGATCGCGGCGGGATCGTGGAACAGCCAACGGAGCGCGAGCGCTCGCCCATCGGGAGTCGTCCCGATCACAGGCCCGAAGCGCGAGCGTCGGATCGTGAGCGTCTCGGTGCGGGGCACGCGCCCGAGCGTGACCTCCTCGATTTCGAACGCCTGGCTTCCTTCGGTGGTCAGGTAGCGACCGGGATCATCGGGATCGATCTCGAGAAGCAGGAGATCGGACAGGTCCGCGGTGAGGTTCGTGAACGCCCAGGTGATCGCGCCGTTCGTTCCCTGCACGATCAGCGGAACTCCCGGGAGCGACAGTCCTGCCATCGAACCGCCCGGCCACTCGAGCACGACGCGATACCAGATGCCGGGCGCCGTGAGCATCAGGTGCATGTCGTTCCCGACGATCGCGCGCCCGTCGACCGTGCGTGAACCGGCGACCGCGAATGCATTCGATCCCGGGTTCGCCTCCGAAGGCGCACGCGATCCCGACGCGGATCCCCGCGGTCGGCGCAAGTCGAGGCGATCGGCCGCCGGCAGCGGCATCGCTGCGGGCAGGGCGCTTCCGTCGACCGACATCGACAGCGCACCCTCGGTACCCGCGAGGAAGCGCGCGACATCGGGCGCGAGCGTCGCGAAGAGCCCCGCGCGTTCGAGATCGGCCTCGGCGGAGCTGTCGAGGTACTTCGCCATCCCGAGCTGCACGAGGAGCGTGTCCTCGGGCTGCCAAGGCGCGGGCGCGACGCGCAGCATGCGGTACTCGAGCGGCGCCTCGGACTCGAGCCGGGCGTTCACACCGTCGGCGTAGGCGGCAAGCAGGGCGCGGTCGTCGGCTGGCAGCCGTTCGACGGCGGCCCGCGCGACGGCGCGCATGCCAAGGGGGCGCGCCGACCTGTCGAGTGCGAGCCCCTCGGGGAACAGCTCGCCGAGTTCTCCCGAGATCTGCCGACGCGCGAGGTCCATCTGCAGGAACCGGTCGCGCGCGTGCATCCAGCCCTCGGCCCGCACGACATCCTCGCGCGAGCCGCCGCGGATGGTCGGGATGGCCGCCGGGTCGAGATCGACCTCGACCGGCGCCGCGAGCGCGGCGACGGCGGCGCGCGTCGTCTTGATCTCCTCGGCGGCGGCGTGCGGACCGACGGACGCGAGCGCGCCGAGCATGAGGGGAAGCAGTGCGGATCGCATGGGTGGAATCCTACGGCGGCGGGCGATCAAAGGGATGCATCGATCGGATACCCTGCGAGAACCATGATCCGACGCGACGCCCTCCGCATCCTCGGCCTCACCGGCCTCGCTTCCGTCGTTCCGAGCGCGATCGCAGACGGACCCGTCGAGCCGCCCATCGCAAAGGAGGCGCCTGTGGCGAATCCCATCTCGCTCGCGCAATGGTCGCTGCACCGCCGCTTCGGCCTCTGCAAGCCCGCGGAGCGCCCCGCGGTCGTCGACGACGCCATGCGCTTCGCGGAGTTCACGCGCAACGAGTTCGGCATGTCGCGCGTGGAGTATGTGAACAGCTTCTACCGCAGCCGGATCGGCGAGCGCGGATTCGCCGCCGAACTCCGCAAGCGCGCCGACGATCATGGAGTGAAGAGCCTCCTCATCATGTGCGACGGCGAAGGCATCTGCGGCGGCGCCGAGGAGAAGTCCCGCGGCGAGTTCGCCGGCAATCACCAGAAGTGGCTCGAACTCGCGCAGGCGCTCGGCTGCCACTCCATCCGCGTGAACGCGGTCGGCGAAGGCAGCAAGGAAGAGCAGTCGGAGCGATGCGCGGATGGTCTCGTGAAGCTCCTCGCGGTGGCCAAGCCGTTCGGGATCTCCGTCATCGTCGAGAACCACGGCGGTCTGTCCTCCGACGGTTCGTGGCTCGCGGGAGTCATCGAGCGCGTCGGCGACCCCGCGCTCGGCACGCTTCCCGACTTCGGCAACTGGCGCGATGGAGCGGGCGTGATGCAGGATCCCGTGCGCAATGTCGGACTGGTGGCGCGTTTCGCCAAGGGATGCTCCGCGAAGAGCTTCGACTTCGACGCGTCGGGCAACGAGACCCTGCTCGACTACCCCAAGCTCGTCGCCGCGATGCGCACGGCGAACTACAAGGGTGCGATCGGCATCGAGTATGAAGGCAAGCGGATGAGCGAGACCGATGGCATCATCGCGACGCGGAAGCTGCTCGAGCGACTCGGATGCGTGGCGTGACCGGACCGGCTATGCGCGCGGCGGTGTGAACCCGTCTTCGGCGATCTCGAACCGTGCGAACTCGAATGCGGGGCTGACCGTGCAGCCCACCAGCGTCCACGCTCCCAGGCACCTCGCGCGTTGCCACGCGTTCGCCGGAATCTCGATCTGCGGACGCTCGCCGTCCCACATCGCCGTGCCGAGAACCTTCGTCTCAGGCGCCCGTCCGTGCCCCGCGATCGAGAGCTCGAGCGGCGCACCTGCGTAGAAGTGCCAGATCTCCGCTGCGTCGACGCGATGCCACCGGTTCTCAACGCCTCCCGGCAGGAGGAAATAGATCGCGGTACCCGCGCCGCGCCTGCCGTCCCCGGGTCGATCGCGCCAGGTCTCGCGGTAGAAGCCGCCCTCGGGATGCGGCTTCAGGTCGAGCAGGCGGATGATCGCCTCGGCGGAATCCGGATGCGGTGGGAGCGGGATCGATCGTGCGTCCATCGACGCAACTTATACTGCGAACCCTCCCGTGCAGCAGCCGCACTCGCGGCGTTCTGCTGGACCGACCAACCCGCACTGCATCCTGCAGGCTTCCGCCACCATGACCACGATCGCCGCCACGATGACCGAGCCCAAGTCGACCCGCGCCGCCGCCCCCGGAGCCATCCTCGTCACTGGTGCGGGTGGGGAGATGGGGCACTCGCTGCTCGAAGCCTTCGCCGCCCGCTTCGGCGGCTCGCGCGAGATCGTCGCGATGGATGTGCGCGAACTCGACGCGAGGCAGGCGTCGCACGCATCCGCGTGCTACGCGTGCGATGTGAGCGACCCCGCCGCCATCGACGAGATCTGCCAGAAGCACGATGTCTCCGAGGTCTGGCACCTCGCCGCGCTTCTCTCGACCCGCGGCGAGCGCTCGCCCGAGCTCGCGCTGAAGGTGAATGTGATGGGCAGCGCCAACCTGCTCAAGCTCGCTGCCGACAGCGCCGCCCGCCGCGGTACGCCCGTCAAGTTCATGTTCCCCTCGACGATCGCGATCTACGGCGTGCCGACGCTCGCCCAGAAGTGCGCCGCGGGCCGCGTGACCGAGGACCAGTGCCTCGAGCCGATCACGATGTACGGCGTCAACAAGCGCGCCGTCGAGGAGCTCGGCCGCTACTACGCGCGCCACTACCGACTGCTCGCCGCCGATCGCGCCGAATGCACCGTCGACTTCCGCTCGATCCGATTCCCCGGCATCATCTCGGCCGACACGGTTCCCACGGGCGGCACCAGCGACTACGGCCCGGAGATGCTGCACGCGGCCGCGCAGGGCAAGTCCTACGCCTGCTTCGTGCGCCCCGATGCGCGCATTCCGTTCATGACGATGCCCGACGCCGTGCGCTCCCTCATGGAGCTCGCCGACGCGCCGCGCGAGAGCCTCTCGCGCCTCGTCTACAACGTGTGCGCGTTCGCACCGAGCGCGGAGGAGATCGCCGCGAAGGTGCGCGGTTTCTTCCCGAACGCCGAGATCTCCTACGCTCCGACCCCCGAGCGCCAGAAGATCGTCGATTCGTGGCCCGAGGACTGCGACGACTCCGCCGCCCGCCGCGACTGGGGCTGGAAGCCCGCGCACGACTTCGACCGCGCCTTCGCCGAGTACCTCGTGCCGAAGATCAAGGCGCGCTACGGCTGCTGACGCATGGAAGAGGGGCGGCACAACCACGAGCCTGTCCCCGTCTATGCCCCAAGCCGTTCGGTTGGGAACTGGCGCCTTGCGCTTCTCGCATGCCTGATTGGTGCGCTGGTCTCCGGCTTGCTCTACGCGTTCTGTCTGATGTCCGAGCCCGTGCGCGGGCTCTGGACAACGCCCAAGCGCAGCGCCGGGCCGATCGCAGGCCTCGCCGGCGGCGTCTGCTCGATCGTGGCGATCGCGCTCACTGTCCTTGCGATCGCGTACTGCCGCGTCGCCTCACGCAAGCTCGCGCGCACGCTTTCGATCGGCGTCGGCGTCGTCGTCCTGCTGACCTGCTTCGTGGCGCTCCTCGGGCAGGCGCCGCTTGGTGACGACGCGATGGTCGCGCGGCGTCCGGTGGCCTTCCGTGATGTCAGCCTTGGTCGGGGAGCCCTCGAGGTGCTCGTCCAGCCGCAAGAGCTCGGCGCGCGCCTGCAAGGCCTCCGCGCGATCGCCAGCAGCGACAGGGTCCTCTTCGCGAATGTCCTCCTCGGCGCCCTCATCTGCGCGGCCGTCGTCGGCGACCTCGCCTTTCGGCTTGCTCGCCTGGTCACGAGCGGCTTCATGCTCGACGCGCGCACCGGCGACTGGTTCTG
>JBEAQW010000210.1:0-3815 GCA_041163725.1 Planctomycetota bacterium | reverse complement strand
TGCGCGGCGAGCTGCTCGCGGGCATCGACCGGCGCACGGGTGACTGGAACGGATTCTGGGCCGCGCGCGACTACTGGCTGCAGCTCGACGGCGTGAAGGCGCCGACGCTTCTCGCGCACGGATTGAACGACTGGAATGTCATGCCGTCGCACAGCACGCATGTCTATCTCGAGCTGAAGAAGCGCGGGGTGCCCGCGAAGCTTTACCTGCACCAGGGCGGACACGGTGGCGACCCGCCGTTTGCGGAGATGAACCGCTGGTTCTCGCACTGGCTGTACGGCGTCGAGAACGGGGCGCAGGACGG
Source organism: Planctomycetota bacterium (assembly GCA_041163725.1). Classification (GTDB taxonomy): domain Bacteria; phylum Planctomycetota; class Phycisphaerae; order Phycisphaerales; family SM1A02; genus QWPT01. Next base: position 3,511 of record JBEAQW010000210.1, on the reverse strand, counting down.
TCCGCTCGCGTCGGTCGTGCGCGAGGGTGGCAAGCGGTCCGAGCCGGTTGCGTACGCGGACTGGCCGAATCCCGATGCGACGCCGGTCGTGCTTCGTCCGCGTGGGGGTGGGCTCGGTGTCGGCGCGATGGAACTCGCGGATGCGTCGGGCAGCGCTCCAGCCGCGCAGTCCGTGCGCGAGACGCTGGTCGACGATGTGTCGAAGCGCGGCTCGGAGCTGGCGAAGTCGGATGAATCGCCGCATCGGCTGCTCTACGCGCTTCCGCCGCTCGACGCGCCGATCCATGTCTCGGGCACGCCGAAGCTGCGGATCCGCATCGCGAGCGACCGGCCCTCCGCGAACCTTTCGGTCTGGCTCGTCTCGCTGCCGTGGAAGGGTGGACGCAACATCAACGGCGACCTCGTCACGCGCGGATGGGCCGATCCGCGCAACCACGCGTCGATCGAGCGCGAGGAACCGCTCGAACCCGGCCGCTTCTACGACCTCGTCTTCGATCTCGAGCCCGACGATCAGGTGATCCCCGCCGGCGAGCAGCTCGCGCTGATGATCTTCAGCAGCGACCGCGACTTCACGCTCTGGCCCGAAGCCGGCACGCAGCTCACCGTCGATCTCGCGGGCACTTCGCTCGAGCTTCCAGTGGTGGGTGGGGCGGCCGCGTTCATTGCGGAACGCGCATCCGCAGGCCAGTGAGCGGGCCTCCGTGGAGCCAGGGTCGCGCACTCGCAGCCCCCGTGAACCGTCGCGTTGCATGCCGGTGGCGGACGGGGAATCGACGCGTCTCGGGAACCGAGCGGTGGAATCCTGCAGCGCGTGCGTGACAGACGGCGTGTGCACTGTTATAAGTTGCAGTTGACCTATCGGTGTCCGCATGTCTTCCGCGTCGGTCGTGGGGTACGCGGGGCTTCGGTGCATCGACACGGAGACGAGACGATCATGAGCACCAGCGAGTCCTGCCGCCCCGACTCGACCACATCTCGATGGAAGGGAGTCGAGCGTCCCTACACCCCCGAAGATGTGGACTCGCTGCGTGGCAGCGTGCAGGTCGAGCACACTCTGGCCAGGCTCGGAGCGGAACGGCTCTGGGAGCTACTCCACACCCGGCACCACATCCACGCGCTTGGCGCGCTCTCGGGTGGTCAGGCGGTGCAGATGGTCAAGGCGGGTCTGAACGCGATCTATCTCTCGGGCTGGCAGGTCGCCGCCGATGCGAATCTATCGGGGCAGACCTATCCCGATCAGAGTCTGTATCCAGCCAACAGTGCTCCGCAACTGGTGCGCCGCATCAACAACGCGCTCGCTCGCGCCGACCAGCTCGCCCGCCAGGAAGGCAGGCGCGGCACACACTGGTTCGCTCCGATCGTCGCGGACGCGGAGGCCGGATTCGGCGGACCGCTGAATGCATTCGAGCTCATGAAGAGCTTCATCGAGGCGGGTGCCGCCGGCGTGCATTTCGAGGATCAGCTGGCATCGGAGAAGAAGTGCGGCCATCTCGGCGGCAAGGTCCTCGTCCCGACAAGCCAGTTCATCCGCGTGCTGGTTGCGGCGCGTCTCGCCGCCGATGTGCTGGGTGTTCCAACCGTCCTCGTGGCGCGCACCGACTCGCTGGCCGCCGCCCTGCTCACAAGCGATATCGATGCGGGCGACGCCGCGTTCTGCACCGGAGAGCGTACCTCGGAGGGCTTCTTCCGCGTGCGGTGCGGCATCGAGGCCGCGATCGCGCGCGGCCTTGCGTACGCACCCTACGCCGACCTCGTCTGGTGCGAGACCTCGACTCCCGACATCGGTGAGGCGCGCGAGTTCGCGCAGGCCATCCACGCGCGCTATCCGGGCAAGCTGCTGGCCTACAACTGCTCGCCTTCGTTCAACTGGAAGCGCGCGCTCGACTCCGCGGCGATCGCGAGATTCCAGGATGAACTCGGCGATCTCGGATACCGGTTCCAGTTCGTCACCCTCGCCGGATTCCACGCTTTGAACTCGTCGATGTTCGAACTCGCGCGCGGGTATGCGGACACGGGCATGTCGGCCTATGTGAAGCTGCAGGAGGCCGAGTTCGAACTCGAACGGGAAGGCTACACCGCGACGCGGCACCAGGCCGAGGTCGGCGCCGGCTACTTCGACCGCGTGCTCGAGGTCGTGACGGGCGGAAGAACCTCGACGCGCGCGCTCGCCGGATCCACCGAGGAGTCCCAGTTCCGCGCGGAGACGCACGCCTCGAGCCGAGCGGGCGGCTGATTCAGAACAGCACCGCGCGTACGAGCGGGATGGTGACGAAGGCAATGACGGTGTTGATCACGATGGCGTGCGCGAGCAGCCTGCCGTCGAGGTTGAACCGGTCCGCGATGACGATGGTCAGGAGTTGGCTCGGCATCGCGCCTTCGAGCGTCACGGCCTCGAGATACGGCTCCTTCATGGCGAGCAGGCTTGCGGCGCCGAACACGAGCAGGGGCGAAAGCAGCAGCTTGATGCCGCTCACGGCGAGGATGGGAAGCGGGTGACCGATTCGCTGGAAGCGGAGCGCCATTCCAAGCGAGAGGATCATCAGGCCCGACACGGTCGCGCCAAGCACGGCGGTTCCGTGCAGGATGAACTCAGGCACGGGGATGCGGAGGAACTTGCACGCGAGCGCCGCCACGAGCGCCCAGATGGGCGGAAGCCGGATGACCTGCGCGAGGCTTTGCCGCAGTCCGACGCCCTGTTCGCCGCTGAAGCGCATCGCCAGCAGCGAGCCGACGATGAGGTTCAGCGGAGCGACCGTCACCTCGCAGAGAATGGCGATCTTGGAGATGTCGAGCTGGTGTTCGGGAAACACGCCCTGCAGGACGGGCAGACCGAGGTAGGTGACATTGCCGAACGCGCACGCGAGGATGAGCGAACCCTTCGCACGACGGTCGATCGACATCCAGCCGAACGCGGGCAAGGCCACGGCGAGGCAGCCGAGGATGCCTGCGGCGGCCACGAGCGGGACCTGGTAGAGCACGCCGTCCAGATCCGAGGTGTAGATCACCTTGAAGATCAGGGAGGGAAGCAGCACGAAGAGGACGAGTCTGTTGAGCGACTTCCGGAAGTCCTCGATGTTCCAGTCGGGGAACAGCCGCTGGAGCGTGCTTCCCACGAGCGCGATTGTTCCGAGGGAGAGAAACACATTGTGCATGGGGGATCCCGGTTGGTTGGCGGTGCGCGGCGCCACGGAGAGGGGCGCACCCTTCATCGGCGCGACGGCGCACGGCATGCCGCGTTTTCCGGAGTCGATCGGGATTGCGGCGCGAGTGTTCGTCCGCGGTCCCCGCCAGGCCGCGGCCCGGACGGGTTTCGCGGCGAAGGGCGCCTACACGCACCACGATTTCCCGAGGGGTTCAGCCGTTTCCTCGGGTTTGTCGCGCGTTTCGTGCCGACGGACTTGAATCGCGAACGCGCGTGCAAGTAGGCTCGCTTCTCCGCCATGGCCACGCTTGTCACCCGCAGACTTCTTCTCGCCCTCTGTGCCACGATGCTCGCACCGATCGCGGTGCT
>JBEAQW010000209.1:0-6537 GCA_041163725.1 Planctomycetota bacterium | reverse complement strand
TAGCCGGCCGCGGCCTCGGAGCTCGGGCCGACGATGTTCGACCAGTAGAGCGTGCCCCACTCGGGCGCGCCTGCGGGGAAGGTCGCCGTCTCGTTGCAACGGCCGCCGTCGCCGCCATCGGCGAAGGTGCCGCCGACGAAGTTCACGCTGATGGCGTCGAGGCTCACGATCTGCGGGGTCGGATACACGACGAGCGTCGGGTTGCCGGCCGAATCACCGCTCGGCGAGCCGATGCGGATGAGGTAGGTGCTACCCGCCGCGAGCTGGACCGAAAGCGTGCAGGCGCCGCCCGAGCACGCGACGAGTTCGCCGGAGCCGCTGTAGACGGCGGTCGACGAGTCGAAGCCGTTGCCGCACGCGACGATGTCGTAGCTCACCGAGTCGGGCGCCGTGAAGGAGTACCAGCGGTCGTAGAACAGCGGGTCCTCGCAGAGCAGGGGGTCGGCCGAGGTCGTCGCTCCGACGAGCGAGACCGTGTTCAGCTGGCCCATCTCGAGCGCGATCGCGCCGAACGCCTCGTCGTTCGACGGGGGCGTCGGCTGCTCGGGCGGTCCCTTCGGGCCGTACTCGATGATCGCATGCGTCCACGCGGCGTCATCGGAGTTGTCGTTCCAGAACTCGCCGAAGTAGTACGCGACGAACTGTCCGTAGTACTCGGTGCCGTTGGAGTCGTCGGGCTGGTTCGCAGACCACTTCGTGTAGTCGAGCGGGCTGCCGTCGACCCACTTCCAGCCGCCGGCCGGCTCGACGTACTCGGGATCGTTCACATCCTGGTAGAGGCCGAAGGCCGTGATGCTGCCCGAGCCGGTGGCGCGGTAGATCGAGCCGATCATCGTGCTCTCGCCGAGCGTGTTCGCGCAGGCGAGCGTGCCGCCGAGCTCCTCGGCCTTCGCGCGCAGGTCCTCCCAGGTCGCGCCGGGGCCGACCGCGTACTTCGCGTACCAGCGGTCGTTCCCTCCGGCGCTCGCGTCGTAGCGGTGCGCGCCCTGGAGCGCGAGCTGCACCTGGAACTCCTCGATCGTGAGCGTTCCCGTGCCGACATCGGCCTCGCTGTAGCCGCCGAGGACGATGTAGTACTCGGTGCCGCCCGTGAGCTCGACCGACAGGATGCTGGTGAACGCGGCGCAGCCGTCGCCGTCGTCGTTGCATCCGACCACGGTGTCGGCGGAGCATCCCGCGAGCACCGCGATGCGCGTGTCGAAGTCCGCGATATTGCAGGTCGACAGCGTGTAGCGGCCGCTCGCGGGGGCGGTCCAGGTGTAGACGATGTAGTTGTGGATCTGATCGTCGCCGAACGGACCCGGATCACAGAGACCGGAGAGATCGAGGTCGCGCGTGGCGGTGGTGGTGTCGATCGCCGCGGAGTTCCCCTTGATCGGCGTGGCACCGCTGCAGATGCAGCCGACGCTCGCGAGGATCGCCTCGCACTTCGCGTCCCAGGCCACATCGCAGCACAGCGGGTTGATGGCACAGACCTGTTCGCAGCAGCCGGCGTCGACGCCTGCGTCGGTGCAGGCGTTCTGGGCGAGCGCGGTCGAGGGGGCGGCGAGCAGCACAGCGGCGACGAGCGCGCGCGACGGGCGAAGCATGGTTCCAAACATCAGGCGGTTTCCTCGGGGAGAAGGGGGACGGCCACACCGGTCGTGGTCTTCAGACTGTGGTCTTCAGACTGTGGTCTTCAGACTGTGGTCTTCAGATGGTGGCCTTCAGAAACTAGCGCCGTTCTCGGCCGTGTCACGCAGGCCGCCCCGTGTTCGCCGCAACTCGCGGACTTCCCGCGCGGTGCGCCGTGCGTCGGACATGCGAAAAAGAAGGGCGGGGGCCGGCATGCCGGCCCCCGCCTGCTTCGCAACAGTCGTTGGATCAATCACTTGTCCGCTTCGGGCAGCCCCATGCCGCGGCGATCCGGACCCTTCGGCTTCGGCGTTGCGCGGTACCCGTTCTTCTCGATCGACTCGAGCAGCACGCGCACGGCCTCCTCGAGCTGGGGATCGCCCTCGCCCTTCATCAGCGCCGGATCGTCGAGCACCTCGATGGTCGGATCGATGCCGTGGCCCTCGACGCCCCAGGTGCCGTCCGATTCGTAGAAGCCGAAGGTCGGCACGCTGATCGAGCCACCGTCCATGAGGCCGGGGTTGCCCGAGATGCCGACGAGGCCGCCCCAGGTGCGCGTGCCGATGACCTCGCCAAGCCGGTTGTGCTTGAAGAGCCAGGGGAACATGTCGCCGCCGGAGCCCGCGAGGCCGTTGATGAGCATGGCCATCGGTCCGCGGTGTCCGTCCGGCGGCCACGCGTAGTCGCGCGCATCGCGACGCGCCCAGTAGTTGGTGACGGGGCGGTTGAGGAGTTCGATGAAGCGCGTCGGGATCTGGCCGCCGCCGTTCCACCGGTCGTCGATCAGGAGTGCCGGCTTCATGCGCTGTCCGAAGAACTGCCGCACGAGTTCGGTCTGGCCGTCGACGCCGGTGTTGGGGACATAGATGTAGCCGACCTTGCCACCCGAGAGTTCCTCGACGCGGCGGCGCTTCGACTCGACCCAGTCGCGATAGCGGAGGTCGGTTTCGCTCGCGATGGGCGTGACGACGATGTCCTTCGCGTCGGAGTCGATCGTCGGCTTCTTCGACACGGTGAGCACGGTGGACTTGCCCGCGAGCCCGGCGAATGGCTTCCACGGATCGGACGAACCGTCGACCGGCTCGCCGTTCACGGCGAGAAGGTAATCGCCCTCCGCGACACCGAGGCCCTGGTCGGCGAGCGGCGAGCGGGCGTCGCTGTCCCACGCGCCGCCACCGACGAATCGCGCGAGCTTCCACGCGTTCGCCGGGGTGCCGTCCTCGTTGCGGACCGCCTCGAAGTCGACGCCGAGCAGGCCCACCGAGCGGTTCGCCGTCGACTCGACATCGCCCGCACCCTGCAGGTACGCATGTCCGACATTGAGCTCGGAGATCATCTCCGCGATGAGATAGTTGAGGTCCTCGCGCGTGACGACGGACGGGAGCATCGCCTCGTACTTCGTGCGGATCGCATTCCAGTCGACGCCGTGCATACCTTCGTCGTAGAAGTAGTCGCGGAAGATGCGCCAGGCGTCGACGAGGATCTGCGCGCGCTCGTGGCGCGGGTGGACCTCGACGAGCATCGGGCTCGCGACGATCGGTCGCGCCGAGGCGCCTGCGCCCGACGACGCGATGGACGCGCCGCCGCGGCTTCCGAGTAGAAGCTTCTTGCCGTCGGCGGACACGCTGAAGCGCGTACCGGCGACGCCGGTGCCCTCGCTTGGCTTGCGCGATGAGAGATCCATGATGCGAACGGATCCGTCACGGCCGTAGAGCAGTTCGTTCCGGTCGTTGAACCCGATGGAGCCGATGCTGCCGGCCGGCACGGGGAGCGCGACGGCGCGGGCCTCGAAGCCCTCGAGATCGATCGTGATCGTCTTCTTGGCCGGCTTCTTCGGTTCCTCCGGCTTGCTGTCGTCGCTCTTGCCGTCGTCCGACTTCGCGTCATCCGACTGCGCTTCGTCCGACTTGCCGTCATCCTGCTTCGCGCCTTCCGGCGCGCCGGCGGTGCGCGTTCCCGTCACATCGCCTGAGATGTTCTCACCGTCGTCGCTCGTGGACGAGAAGGTTCCACGGAGTTGATCGCCCCGCACCGTCACGCTCATGCGGTAGTCCGCGCCGCTCATCGATCCGCTCAGCGTGAGGTCGCCCGACTCGGCATCGAACTCGCCCGAGACCGCGCCGGCAATGCCGGGGCTGTCCACTCGGCCGTCGACCTTGTTGCCTTCGACCGTGAGCATCAGGGTGAACGGAAGCGGTTCCGCCACGCCCTCGCGGGTCGCGGAACAACTCCATGTCCCCGCGGCGTTCTCGGCGAGCAGCGCGATGGCCGTGACTGCGCCATCACCGCCGCGGCGGCGTCGACCGCCACCGGGAGGTCCGCCCGCACCGGCGGGTGCGCCGCCGGGTGCCGCGCTCGGCGGCGGGGACGGGCGGCCGTCGTCCTTCTGGCCCTCCTCGTCGCTCGTCGGGAGCCACGGAAGCTTCATGTCCTTGCGCAGCGGCACGGCGAGCATCACGCCCGAGTTGTCGTAGATCCAGGTGGTGTCGAAGCTGCTGTAGCTCGGGCGGAAGTTGCGGTCGCTCTGGAACACGAGCCAGTCGCCCTTGCGGTCGAAGGTCGGCTGCGAGTCGCTGAAGAAGCCGCTCGTGACCTGCGTCACGGACGCGATGGGATCCTCTGCGTCCAGATCGGCGAGATAGATCGCCTCGAGATGCGTGTCGTCGCATGAGCGCGACCACGCGAGCCAGCGGGAATCGTGCGAGAACGACACGCTCACCGGGCGCGGCGCCTCGGGGTTGCGGTCGAGCCGCAGCGACTTGCCGTCCTCGATGGTCACGAGATCGAGATGGCCCGACTTGTCCTGGATGAGCACGCGCTTCGAGTCCGGCGACCAGTCGATCGAGGTGCGGAACGCGCCGCCATCGGTCGTGATGCGCTTCGCCTCGCCCTTGCCGTCGGCGGGCATCGTGTAGAGCTCGTACTCGCCGGTCGCGTCGCTGAAGAACGCGATCGACTTGCCGTCGGGACTCCAGGTTGCGCTGCGCTCGTGCACGCCGTCGGTGCGCGTGAGGTTGCGGGGCGTGCCGTTCTCCGCGGGCGCCGACCAGATGTCGCCGCGCGCGACGACCGCGACGCGCTTGCCGCTCGGGGAGATCGAGGCGCCCTGGATGTTGCGCGCCGCGTCGACGGTCGCGATGCGCAGCGTGTCGCGATCGCCGGGAACGGTGATGTCGACGGGCACCGCGGCGCCCGTCGCGAGGTTCAGCCGATGGATGCGGTCGCCGTGCTGCAGGACGATCTCGCCCGCCGAGCCGTCGTCCGGGCCGATCGACGGCCACTTCACATCGTGCGTGGTGAAGCGCGAGACCTGTGTGGTCTTGCCCGAGTCGAGATCGAAGCAGAACACGTTGAGCACGAAGTCCTGGTCGGGGCAGTTGTCCGACAGGTAGTAGACCTTGCGCCCGTGCCACATCGGCAGCGTGTCGGTTCCCTCCCAGTCGGTGATGCGCCGCGATTCGCCCGACTTCAGGTTGAAGAGCCACACATCGGTCGCCATGCCGCCGCGGTAGCGCTTCCAGGTGCGCGTATCGGTCGAGTGCGGCGTGTAGGCGAGCCATTCGCCCGTCTGGTCGATCGAGCCGTTCGCGCCGTACGGAACGGGCAGCTTCGTCGGAAGCCCGCCTTCGACCGGAACGGTGTAGAGCTTCTGCGCGCGGGCCAGTCCCTCGAGCGCCGAAGTCATGAACACGAGTCCTGTACCGTCAGGTGTCCAGTCGCACAGCGTCTCGGCGGTCGGGTGATGGGTGACGCGGTTGGGAATGCCGCCCGCGATCGGGAGCGTGTAGAGATCGAGCGAATCGTCGTAGTTGGCGCGGAACGCGATCGTACGACCGTCCGGCGAGAACTTCGGCGAACCCTCGAAGCCCGGCGGGCTCGCGACGGGCGAGGCGACGCCGCCTTGCTTCGGCACGATCCAGAGGTCGTTGCCGTAGACGAAGACGATGTCGGTCTTCGAGATGTCGGGGTAGCGGCAGAGTCCGCGCGTCGCGTCGAGTTCGGCGGCACCGTGGACGGAGATCGCCGCAAGCAGCGGCGCACACGCGAGAGAGAGGGTCGAGACCATGGGGGCGCATGGTAGAAGCCGCCTTCGGGAGATCGAGGCGCCCAGGTTGGTGTTGTCGAAAAGTTCGCCAAATCAACGATCGTGGCGAGGCGATCGATGCCTTCAGGGACGCGCGAACATCGCGACGCGGCGGTCGCTGACGACGGCTCCGCCCGGGCGCTCGATGGTCACCGCGAACATGACGGGTTGGCCCACCGGCAGTCGCGCCCGGACGGGAACGAGCGTGCGACCTTCGTGCGTGATGTCGAACACGCCGCCATCGACGGGATAGCGCTCGTCGCGCTCCGCGTCGAAGATCCAGAGCTGGTACCGCTCGCGGGAAGCGTCATTGACCGCGAGTCCCTCGATCTCGAGTACGCCGTCCTCCGATTCGGGATCGAAGTACGCCTCGCCCCTGAGCTCGCCCGTGACATGCGGGTCGTCCGTCGCTTGCCACGCCCAGTGGACCGCCGACGGGTGGGTCGCGAGGAACGCGCGCGGCTCGATGGCGAACCGTTCGGATGCGCGAACCGTCGACATGATGGCGATGGTGGCCGCCGCGCCGATAGCGACGCCTGCGGCGATCGCAAGCGGAAGGCTCGGGGCAACGCGGCCCGCGGGCTGCGGCGGATCGAACCAGGCTTCGCCGAGTCGATGCAGGCGGGCGTCGAGCGCGGTCGGTATCGGTTCGTCGGTGGTCGTGCCCGGGATCGAGGTCGCGAGCAGGGCGGCGGTGCGCTCGAACGCCTCGAGCTCGCGATCGAGGTCGATTCCCGCGGCGCTTGCGGCGGCACGGAGTTAGTCGGTGGGCGCGCGTCCTTCGAGCGCGCATTCGGCCGCGATCTCAAGGAGTTCCTCGCGCGATACGCCCGAGGCGT
>JBEAQW010000208.1:0-4741 GCA_041163725.1 Planctomycetota bacterium | reverse complement strand
CCGTCCTTCGCGAGGATCGTCGGACACATGCTCGAGAGCATGCGCTTGCCGGGCGCAGCGAGGTTCGGCTTCGTGCCGATGAGACCCGTGTCGTCGGTGCGGCCGGGCTGTGCGTTGAAGTCGCCCATCTCGTTGTTGAGCAGGAAGCCGGTCCCTGGCGCGACGATGCACGAGCCGTAGCCCTGCTCGAGCGTGTAGGTGAGGGAGACGGCGTTGAGCGCGCCGTCGACGACGGAGAGGTGGGTCGTCTGCTCGCTCTCGCGCGTGGCGCTCGTTGCATCGGCCGGCGCGGAGCGACCCGCGCGCGCACGGTCGATCGACTGCGCCTGCGTGCGCGCGTACTCCTTCGAGGTGAGCCACTCGACGGGGATGCCGGGATTGAAGTCGGGATCTCCGAGGTGTCGCGCTCGGTCGCGGAACGCACGGCGCATGCACTCGACCTGCATGTGCACGGCGGCGGCGGAACCGAAGTCGGCGCGGGTCCATCGTTCGCGTTCGAGCATGTTGAGCATCTCGAGCAGCGCGACGCCGCCGGAACTCGGCGGAGGCATGGCGATCACCTCGAGGCCGCGGTACGAGCCGCGCAGCGGAGCGCGCTTCACCGCGCGGTAGTTGCGGAGATCGTCGAGGGTGATGAGGCCGCCGTGCGCCTGCATGTCGCGCACGAGGAGTTCGGCGGTCACGCCTTCGTAGAAGCCGGCAGGCCCCTCTCTGGCGATACGCTCGAGCGTACGCGCGAGGTCCGACTGGCGAAGTGTCTCGCCCGCCGCGTACGGACGCCCCTCGCGCGAGAACTGCGCGACCGACGCGGGGTACGCCTGCATCCTGGGCAGGATCTCGGCGAGCGACTGCGCAAGCCCGTCGCTCACGATGAAGCCGTCGCGCGCGAGCTTGACCGCCGGCTCGACGAGGTCGCGCCACGGCAGCGTGCCGTGGTCGCGCCACGCGAGATGCAGGCCCGCGACAGTGCCGGGGACGCCCACCGAGTGGTAGCTGTCGTGATGCAGCGCGGCGTCGTAGGCGCCGTCCTTCACGAACATCGTCGGCGTCGCGGCCGCGGGCGCCATCTCGCGGAAGTCGTACGCGTCGGCGCTTCCATCGGCATTGCGCCAGAGGAGGAACCCGCCGCCGCCGATGTTTCCGGCGACCGGATGGGTGACCGCGAGTGCAAACGCGGTCGCGACGGCCGCGTCGACGGCGTTCCCGCCGCGGGCGAGCATGTCGGCACCGACGCGCGATGCAATTGCGCTGGTCGAGACGACCATGCCGCTGCGACGCTCTGCACCCGCACAGGCGCAAAGCGCGATGGCGACGGCGGCAGCGATTGCACGGGTCAGTGTGCGCATGCGCGCAGACTACTGGATCGCGCGGGCCGCGAGCGCTCCGCAGACTCCTGCGTCGTTGCCGAGCGCGGGCGGCACGATGAAGCGATCGATGCCCGGTTCCTCGTGCTCGGGTGATGGGATAGAGCCGTTGAGGACTCCGCGAAAGTGCCCGCGCACCGACGCCAGAAAGCGCGCCTGGCCGATCGCTGCGCCGTTGTCTTCGGTGTCGAATCCGATCGCGATCCGAGGGGGCGGGCGTTCAGACGCTCTTGCCGACCACGAGCAGCGCGCCCATCGCCGCCTGCGCGATCGAGAAGACCGCCTGCAGCAGGAGCATTCCGATGATCGCTCCCTTCGAGTCGAGGAACCTCCGGAGCAGGATCCATGGAGCGAGCGCGGCCGCGAGCCAGACGACGAGGATGATCGCGAGGAGCGCCTCCTCGGGAACGGATCCGAAGAGCGCGAGGATCATCAGCGGGAAGAGCGTGACGCCGCCGAAGAAGATGCCCGCCTCGGACGGCTTGTCGAACTGCGAGGAGAGGACGAGGATGCCGAGGAGCGGCCACGGGAGCATCGCGGCGAGCGAGACGGCGCCGCGCGCGAGTATCCGGGTCGGGTTGAATCTCGGGATGCGGCCGCCATCGGGTGCGGAGGGGGCGTGCAGGTCGTTCATGCGAGGTGCTCTGATGAGGATCTGCAGCGAGTGACGATCGAGACGCGCAGGACCTTGGCTTGACGCCTCTGAGACGCGACCGCGTTCACGCGCCGAGGTTGCGCCGCTTCTCCGCCACGAACGCCAGATGGTGGTCGACATGGTGCGCGTAGATCTCGACGATCTCGAGAAGCGTGACCTTGCCGCGCTGCGTGTGCACGCCCGTGCGCGCGAAGGCGTCCGCCGGAAGCGTGCGCAGCCAGCGCGCGGTGAAGCGTCGGTTCGCGTCGAAGAGGTCGAGGACCTCGTCGAGGTCCGCGCCCTCGCTCGCGAGCCTTGCGATGAAGGCGTTCTCGTCGTACGCGACGAGGAGCGGGCAGTCCTCGGCGACGATCCTGCGCATGCGGTGGGTCGACGCGAGATCGCTGTCGAGGAGATGCACCGCGTTCTCGAGGACGCTCCACTCGCCGGGGCCGATCCGCCGCCGAAGCGACTCCGATGAAAGCCCTGCACAGGCGGCTCGGAGCCTGCCCCGGCCAGCTTCGTACGATGTGATCGCGGCCTCGACAGGGTCCATCGCGCGGCACTGTACGATGCTCGTCGGCGAGCCGCGGACCATTCCGGCAGGCTGCCCGTTCCCACCGATTCCGGCGGTCGGACCCGGGATCGCGGCCGAGGCGCCCATTTCTCCTGCCGACTCGCTCGCTTGCCGCGCTGGCCCCGATGAGCAGGCCAGCGAAATGCGGGTGAAGCAGCAATGCTCCGGCTCGGATGCCGTTCGACGCCCAGATGACCACGCTCGACGGACCACCCCGCATTGCGATCATCGGCGGTGGGCCGGGAGGGCTGTTCACAGCCCACGAACTTCAAAGGCTCGCGGACCGACGGCTCGCCATGACGCTGTTCGAGGCCTCCGATCGCCTGGGCGGCAAGATCCAGACGCCGCAGTTCACGACCACCGCTGCGCGCTACGAGGCGGGCGCTGCCGAGTTCTACGACTACGAGCACTTCGGAGACGACCCGTTGAAGGACCTGGTTCGGGAGCTCGGGCTCTCCGTCCGGCCGATGGGGGGCCCCGCGATGCTGGTCGGCGACGAGGTGGTCGCGAATCTCGACGATCTGCGGCAGCGCCTCGGGGCGAGGGCCGAGTCCGCGCTGCTGGCGTTCGACCGGGCTGCGCGCGACCGGATGACGCCGCGCGAGTTCTACGGATCGGGCGACTCGCCCGGCGCGACGACGGGCTCGGGCGCCCGCTCCTTCGACCGGTCGCTCTCGGAGATCGCGGATCTGGACGCCCGGCGATTCGTCGAGCAGATGATTCACAGCGATCTCGCCACCGAACCCCACCGGACGACCGAGGAGTACGGACTGCAGAACTACCTCATGAACGATCCCGCCTACATGCGGCTGTACGGGATCGAGGGCGGGAACGAGCGGCTGGTCGAGTCGCTCGCCTCGCGGATCGACGCGGAGATCCGGCTGGGATGCCGGGTCGAGTCGGTGGCGCGCGCGCCCGAGGGGCCGATGGAGGTGCGCTGGACGGCCGACGGAGTCGAGTCCACCGGCCTGTTCGACGCCGTCGTCGTCGCGCTGCCGCACGACCAGCTCGGATCGGTCGCGTTCCGTGGCGAACGGCTCGCCTCCGCCGTCGCCACCCATCGGGCGCATCACGACCACCCCGCCCACTACCTGCGCGTCACGATGCTCTTCGACCGCCCGTTCTGGCGCGGCACCTGCAGCGACTCGTTCTGGATGCTCGACCGGTTCGGCGGCTGCTGCCTCTACGACGAGTCGTCGCGCGATCCCGCCGCCGAGCACGGCGTTCTGGGCTGGCTGCTCGGAGGCGACGCGGCGCGGGCGCTCTCGGAGTCGGACGACGCGGCGATCGTCGCGGGGGCGCTCGCGGCGCTCCCGCCCTCGTTCGCACGACACGACGCGCCGATGCGCGAGGCGCGCGTCCACCGCTGGACGGGGGCCGTGAGCGCGCTGCCCGGCGGCCGCACGCCCCTCCCGCTCGACCGGCGTCACCGCCCCGAACCCGACGAGCATCCCGACCTCTACTTCGTCGGCGACTACCTGTACGACTCGACGCTGAACGGCGTGCTCGACTCCGCCGAGTACGTCGCGGCATGGATCGCCGCCCGGATCGCGGACGGCTCCGCCCGCTGAGATTCACGACATGACCGACCACGACTTCTCGCATCCCGATCATGCGTCCAAGGCGACGCCTGCCGCGTCCGGCCGTCCCCCGGCGCTTCCCGCCGGATCGACCTACGAGGCGGAGGCTCCGCTCGCCGGGGGCGCGACGATGGGGCTCGTCTGCATCCCGGAGACCGCGGGCGAACCGGGCGACGTGCTTCGCGAATGGATCGCGACCGACCCCGAGGCGCACGGCGCACCCGCGGTCTGGATGTCGTTCCAGGGCGCGCACGTCCACTGGTCCGCTGGACGATGCGCGATCGCCGCGCCCGCCGACCGGCTCGCCTCGGTGCGCGCGGCCATCCTCGAGGCGACCGCGCATGAACGCGCGCTGCGATCCGTCGAGGAGGCGATGGCGGCGTCGTGGCCCGCGCTCGAGTCGGACGCCATCCTCGCGTTCGAGTTCGACGAGGCGTCGGTGGGCAGGCGCCGCGAACTGCGCGAGCGACTGCACCGGACGCTCGTCCTCCGCGCGCGACTGGCCCGCATCGCGCCCTACCTCCTCGCGCCGCTCGCGCATCCGCCGACCCTCGCGAGCCAGGTGGGCGAGCGCCTGCGGGAGCGC
>JBEAQW010000207.1:0-2562 GCA_041163725.1 Planctomycetota bacterium | reverse complement strand
TGCGAGGCGAACTCGGAGACCTTCTGCTTGTCGGCGCCGCTGACGGTCACGAAGATGCCGCCCTCGGTGGCGACCTCGACCTTGACGCCCGCGGGGATCGCGAGCGTGATCGTGTTCGCGTAGCCGAGCTTGAGGTCGACCTTCATGCCGGTCACCTTGACCGAGTAGCCGACGCCCACGACCTCGAGCTTCTCCGAGTAGCCCTCGGCGACGCCCTTGACGAGGTTCTGGATGTTGGCGCGGGTGGTGCCCCAGAAGGCCTTGCGGTTGCCCTCCTCGAGCCGGTCCATGTCGGTCGAGACGGTGATCTGGCGCGATCCCTCGTCCCACGCGACCGAGACCTCGGGGCGGTAGTTCAGCTTGAGCGTGTCGCCCTTGGGTCCCGTGACGGCGACCTCGCGGGTGGCCGCGTTGACGGCGACCTTGCAGTTGCCGGGGACGGTGATGGGCTTCTTTCCGATGCGCGACATGGTGTGCTCCTGTCGGACTGTCTTGGACTCTGTTGGCCGGATCAGCAGACCGTGGCGACGACCTCGCCGCCCACGCGCATCTCGCGCGCCTTGCGGTCGGACATCACGCCGCTCGAGGTCGAGACGATCGAGATGCCCAGCCCCTGGAGGGGACGCGGCAGGTCGCCGTACGCCGAGTAGCGCCGGCAGCCGGTCTTCGACACGCGCCGGATCTCGTTGATGATGTTCTCGCCGCGGGTGCCGTACTTGAGGCTGATGCGGATCAGCCCCTGGCGGCCGTCGTCGACGGACTCGAAGTCGTTGATGTAGCCCTCGTCCTTGAGGACGGCGGCGACGCCGCGATTGAGCTTGTTGCTGATCACGACGACGGACTTCTCGCGGTTCCGCACGGCGTTGCGGATGCGGGTCAGCATGTCGGCGGTGAGGTCTTGGGAGGACATGATTTGCTCCTGCTTCAGGCTCCGGCCCCCTCGGGGGAGGCCGGGCCGGTCAATCTCGTTCGTTCTCGCGGCGGATCACCAGCTGGCCTTGCGCATCCCGGGGATCATCCCCTGCAGCGCCAGCTCGCGGAGCTGGTGACGGCAGATGCGGAACTTGCGGTACACGCCGCGCTTGCGGCCGGTGATCTCGCAACGCACCTGCTGCCGGGTGCTGAACTTGGGCTTCTGCTGCATCTTGTTGAAGGTTCGCTTGCTTGCCATCTGGTGGGTTCCGTGTCTGGCGGCCGCGGAGGCCGGATCGGTCGGTCGGTCGCCCCGCGGGGCCTCGGGCGGGAATTACTTCTTCGAACGCTCCTCGGGCTTCACGAAGGGCATGCCGAGCTCGGCGAGGATGAAGCGGCTCATCTTCGGGTCCGAGTTCTCGAACACGAAGGTGATGTGCATGCCGTGGGTGATCGTGGCGTTGGCCATGTTGATCTCGGGCCACACGGCCTGCTCGGTGAGACCCATCGAGTACGAGCCGCCCTTGTCGAACGACTTGTCCTTCACGCCGCGGAAGTCCTTGATACGGGGGATCGCCAGGTTGATGAGGCGGTCCATGAAGTGCCACATCGGATCGCGGCGCATGGTGACCATGAAGGCCGACGGCATGCCCTCGCGGACGCGGAACTGCGACACGGCCTTCTTCGCCTTGATCATGACCGGGTTCTGGCCGGTGATCGTGCGGAAGTTCCCGATGAACTGGTCGCGGACCTCGGGCTTGATCTTGCCGTTGTCGAGGAACTTGCCGATGCCGGCGTTGACCACGATCTTCGTCAGCTTCGGAAGCTGGTGCGGGTTGTCGAGGCCGAACTCCGCCATCGCCTTCGGACCGACGGTGTCCTTGAAGGCCTGCTGGAGGCGGGGGTAGGTGCGGGTGGCGTATGCCATGGAGTCGTTCGCTTTCTCGGTGCTGTGTCGCGTTCAGGCGACCTTGGCGGTGTCGCGCGGAGTCGCGCGGAGTGTTCGGTGCGTCACTTCTTGCGGGGACCGCGGAGCTGGTGGAGCTCCTTGCCGCCGCGGGCCGCCACGCGGCTCTTCGAGCCGTCGGGCTTGGTCACGAAGCGGACGCGCGTGGGCTTGCCGTCGACGACGGGGCTCACGTTCGAGGCGTCGATCGGCCCCTCCTCCTTGAGGATGGTGCCCTGCGGACGCTGCTGCGTGCGCTTGAGGTGCTTGGTCTGGATGTTGGCGCCCTTGACGACGACGCGGGCGCCCTCGTCGACGACGCGGAGGACCTCGCCAACGACGCCCTTCGAGGCGCCCTTGGTCACGATGACGGTGTCACCCTTGCGGATGTGGCGTGGCATGGTCAGATCACCTCCGTCGCGAGCGACACGATCTTCATGAAGTTCTTCTCGCGGAGCTCGCGGGCGACGGCGCCGAAGATGCGGGTGCCCTTCGGATTGCCGTCCTTGTCGACGAGCACGCAGGCGTTCGAGTCGAAGCGCACGTACGAGCCGTCCTCGCGGCGCGTCGGGAACTTGCAGCGCACGATCACGGCCTGGACCTTGTCGCCGGCCTTGACGTCGCCGTTCGGGAGCGCCTTCTTGACGGTGCAGACGACGCGGTCGCCGATGCCCATCGTGAGGCGGCGGAAGCGGCCGGACGCG
>JBEAQW010000206.1:0-7613 GCA_041163725.1 Planctomycetota bacterium | reverse complement strand
TCGGGAACGGGCTTATCGAGCCAACCGTTCTGCGTGCGGGCCTGGATGAAGAGCTGGTCGAGCGAGGCCTGGGGGAGTCGGTTCATGGGTTCTCCGTGGGTCGAGGGGGGGCAAGTGTAGCGGCCAGCCGATCGAATTCCGCAATAGGCCTTGCGGAGCGCCGTTCTGTCCCCGCGCGCAGTCAAGTGGACAAGTACGACCCGACGCCTGCGGGCTTTCCGCGGCGCCCAGAACACTCTCACGAGGACACCATGAACAAGACGACTCTCTCGATCCTGACCGTGACGCTCGCAACCGCCTCGATGGCCTTCGCCGAACCGCCGACTCCGGCGCCGGGTGGCCCGAAGCCGGGTGGCGAAGGCCGCCAGCGTCCGAAGTTCGAGGATCTCGACAAGAACAAGGACGGCTTCATCACCGAGGACGAGGTCTCCACCGAGCAGTGGGAGCGCCTGAAGCGCCGCGACAAGGATGGCGACGGCAAGGTCTCGAAGGATGAGTTCGGCCAGGGCGGACGCCCGCGCGGACCGCGCCCCGGCACCGGCCCGAAGCCCAACTGAGTCGATCCGGCACGAATGGGCCGCCGGCCTCTCCGGGCACGATCCATGTCAAACCGCTCGACGGCGCCGCGCATCGCGCGGCGCCGTTGCGTTGGGTGGCTACGCTGCGGCGATGAAGACGAAGGACGAGATCGTCCGCGACTGGTTGCCGCGATACACGGGCAGGAAGCTGACGGACTTCGGGCAGTACATCCTGCTCGTGAACTTCTCGAACTATGTCGAGTCGTTCGCGGCCCGCTTCGGCGTGCCGGTCGTGGGGCGGGACAAGCCGATGCTGTCCGCAACCGCGGAGGACATCACGATCCTCTCGTTCGGCATGGGCAGCGCGATGGCGGCCACCACCATGGACCTCCTGTCCGCGATCGAACCGAAGGCGGTGCTCTTCCTCGGCAAGTGCGGCGGCCTCAAGAAGACGAGGCTCGGCGACTTCGTGCTTCCGATCGCGGCGATCCGCGGCGAGGGAACGAGCAACGAGTACATGCCGCCCGAGGTCCCCGCCCTTCCCTCCTTCCGCCTGCAGCGTGCGGTGAGCGAGGCGATCATCAAGCACGACCGCGACTACTTCACGGGAACCGTCTACACGACGAACCGCAGGGTCTGGGAGCACGACGAGAGCGTGCGCGAGTATCTCCTGCGGATCCGCGCCATCGGCATCGACATGGAGACGGCGACGATCTTCCTCGTGGGCTTCGCGAACGGCATCTCGAAGGGCGCCCTGCTGCTCGTCTCCGACAATCCCATGACGCCCGAGGGCGTGAAGAGCGCCGAGAGCGACCGTACCGTGACCGAGCGATTCGTGGAGCAGCATCTCTCGATCGGCATCGATGCGCTGCGCGACCTCCGCGACTCGGGTGAGAGCGTCAAGCACCTGCGGTTCGAGTAGACGGCGTCGATCGCGCGCCTCATCTCGGAGAACTCCGCCGGAATACGGGAAGACAAGCGATTCCAACACGATTGCGAATCGCCGCGGGTTGACGGGGCCTCGACGGGACCCGAACCTTTCCCCCTCAGCGCGCGATGACCATCGCGCGGTTCGCGAGAGACCACCATGAACAACGCCACACCCGCCCTGCTTGCGCTCGCCGCCGTCGTCGGACTCGCCTCATGCGCCACGCCGCCGGCGGGCACCCGCGTGTCGGACGCAGAGCCGGGCACCGTGGCGTACGACCGCGATGTGTTCCAGACGCTGCTCGGGAACCACGAGCTCATCACACGCGAGTTCCGCGAGATCGAAGGTGGAATCGAGTCGACGACCGAATCGGAGAACGCCGAGGTCGCCGCACTCATCCAGGACCATGTCGCCGCCATGAAGGTGCGTATCGAGAACGGCTACCGGATCCGCATGTGGGATCCGATGTTCCGCGAGATCTTCAACAACGCCGACAAGATCCGCATGACCTTCGAGAACACGCCGAAGGGCGTGCGCGTGCGCGAAGTGTCGGATGACCCGTATGTCGCGCGGCTCATCCAGGCGCACGCGAAGGTCGTCAGCGGCTTCGTCGAGCGCGGCGGGGCGGAATCCCAGCTCGCGCACGAGCCGCCGGCCCGCTGACGCGCGGCGCGCTCAGCGGTCCACGGGCACGAGCCGGATCGACCGCACATTCACGACCGCTTCGCCCGGCTTGGTACGGGCGCGCAGGATCGCGCGGTGCGACCCCATCGGGATCGACACCCGCCCGAGTTCGACGGTCGCGTAGGACTGCCAACCGCCGGTCGCAGGAACGGTGAACTCACTGGTCGTGGTGCCGCCCTCGACCTCGAGGAAAATCGTCGAGCCGGCGGATGCGTCGGCGCAGCCGATCTCCGCCTCGACGCGATAGGTGCCCCCCTGTCCGGCGACGACACCGATCGGCCATGAGGCCGTCGCGGAAGGATCGAGCCAATAGCCGATGTTGTGGCGGACATCGCCGATGACCCCCACGCGCTCGACACGGATCTGGGGCCCCTCGAGCGTGGCGTCGTGAGGCGTGAGGACGATCGAGCCGTTCGGCGACGGAAAGACGAGGAAGGTGCTCGGCTCCACCTCGCCATCGAGCTCGAGTCGTACGACCGAGCACGCCGCATCGACCGGTTTCGCGGGAAGCGTCAGCACGAGCCGCCCGCCTTCAGGCTCGCTCGAATCCCACCGCACCGCCGCGTCGCTTCCGAGGAGTTGCGCCGCGCGCACCTTTCCATGCATCGGAACGAGCAGCCTGCCATCCGCCGGCCAATCGAACACCAGCAGGTAGAGCGCGCCCTGCTTGCGCGTCGCACGCCCCCACGGCAGCCGCTGGAACGGACTCGCGGTGGTTCCGTAGATCGCCTCGCCGTGCACGCGCATCCAGGCGCCGACCCCACGGAGTGTCGCGGCCGCCTGCGCGGGTACGCGCCCTTCCGCGTCGGGGCCGATGTTCAGGAGCAGGTTCCCGCCCTTCGAAACGATGTCGGCAAGCAGGCGCACGACGGTCGCCGTGTCCTTCCAGTTCGCATCGTGCGCGCTGAACCCATAGCTCTCGTTGAGCGTGTGGTTCACCTCCCAGTCCATGCCGGGCAGACCGGTCGGCGGCACATACTTCTCCGGCGTCCCGTAGTCGCCGCTCTTGTTCTCGAGGCCGAAAAAGAGCCGGTTGTTCACGAGGATCGACGGCTGCGCGTCACGCATGTCGGCCATGAGCTGCGCCGCGCCCCAGGCCGCACCCTGCCGCGTCTGATCGGAATAGTCGAACCAGATCGTCGAGAGGTCGCCGTAGCCGGAGAGCAGTTCCTTCACATGCCCGCGTACATAGGCCTTGTAGCGCTCGTGGTCGCGCGCGTGTCCGTCCTTCGGATAGGCGGGAAGCGCCATCTCGTACGCATCGGGATGCTGCCAGTCGAGGAGCGAGTAGTAGAAGCCGGCGCGCAGCCCGTGCGCGCGCATCGCATCGGTGAACTCGCGCGCGACATCGCGGCCGGCGGGTGAGATGTTCGTGCCGCCGGTGACGGCATTGTCGAGCGAGTACGGCTCCTTCGAGTTGAAGAGCGTGAACCCGTCGTGGTGCTTCGATGTCATCACCGCGTAGCGCATGCCCGCGTCGGCCGCGAGCTTCGCCCAATCGTCGGCGAAGCCGGGCCTCGGCCGGAAGAGCGGCTTCATCTGTCGCGCATACTCGGCGCACGGGACCGCTGCCCAGTGCTGGATCCACTCGGCGTAGTGCTGCTCGTACCGCTTCCCATCCCAGAATCCGCCCGCAGGCGAGTAGAGCCCCCAGTGGATGAACATGCCGAAGCGCGCGTCGCGCCACCACGCCATCCGTTCGTCGCGGTCGCTGGACCAGAGCGCGATCTGCGTCTCCTCGGTCGGCGGGTCCTCCGGGGTCGGAGTGCCGAAGACGACCGAGGCGGCGAGCAGCGCGGTGAGCATGCGCGGAAGTTAGCGCATCTCCCGCTGCAGATGCTCGAGCTCGTCGCGCGCGATGACGCCGTCCCGGCGGCAGGACGCGTGGAGATGCGGCGAGAGCTCCAGCCAGCGGCGCGCGTTGGAGCCGCGGACTCCGCCGCCCGGGATCACCTCGATCGGCTCGCGCCCGACCCGACGCGCCTCGGCCGCGGCGTTCGCGACATCACGCCGGACGACCTCGATGCGCTCATCGAGCGAAGCGACGGAGGCATCCCAACCGAGGACGCCCGCCGTGATGAACCGCGTGAAACCAAGATCGGTCAGGTCCCGCATGCCCCGCGCACGGTCGACGAGGAGGTCGTAGGTCCGGAGGAACGCCACGACGAGTCCGAGCGAACGGGCGTGGGCGATGAGGCGTGCGTTCGCCTCGAGATCGACGAACCCGTCGGCGGTCAGCAGGGAGACACCGACCGAGTGCGCGCCAGCCTGCGCAGCCGCCTCGATCTCCGCCATGCAGAGGTCGAGCAGCCTGGGGGTCGTCGTGAACGCGGCGACATCGAGTTCGCGCCGGCAGCCGGGGAACTCGGGGCGGATCATCGCGACGATCGTGCATGGCGTGCCCTCGACCACCTCCCTGCATGCGCGGACGAGATCCATCTTCGGCGTCCAGCCCTCGGTGGAGAGGTCGTGGCAGACCTCGAGGCGGGTGGCGAACGGCGCGGCGAGTCGCGCGCCTTCGATCGAGTCGATCGGGACTTCCAGGGTTCGGAGACTCATGACGCGGAGCCTACCGCACGCTGCCGATAGAGTGGTGCCATGCGCGAGTTCACGACCATCGTCTCCGGACTGCCCCGCTCGGGAACGAGCATGGCGATGCAGATGATCGTGGGCGGTGGCATTCCCCCCGTGACGGATCGCCAGCGCGAGGCCGACGAGGACAATCCACGCGGCTACTACGAGTTCGAACGGGTCAAGTCGCTCCGCAGCGACAAGACCTGGCTCGACGACGCGCGCGGCAAGGTCGTGAAGGTCATCCACATGCTCGTGCCGGAGCTTCCCGACGACAGGCCGTATCGCGTCGTCTTCCTCGAGCGCGATCTGCACGAGGTCGTGCGCAGCCAGGCCACCATGCTCGCGCGCAGCGGAAAGTCGGGCGGCGCGCTCTCACCCGAACGCCTGATCGCCGTGTACGAGCAGCAGCTGGGGCAAGTCCGCGCGTGGCTCGCGGCGCGGCCGAACTTCACCGTGCTGCATGTGAAGTACGCGGACATCGTGCGGGATCCATCGCCGCAGGCGCATGCGATCGCCGCGTTTCTCGGAGACGGACTCGATGTCGAGGCCATGGCGCGCGCGGTGGATCCGTCACTGCACCGGAACCGCGCCTGACTCATGCGCCTGACCCATGCACCTGACCGATGCGCCTGACGCGCGCACTTCGTCAGACCGGGTCGAGACCGTTCCTGCGCGCGAACTCCGCGGGGCCGAAGGGCGCATCCTTCGGCCGCACCGCGATGCCCGACGCGGACTCGGCGAGCCTCGCGCGCGCGGTGCGCGCTTCGTCCGTCGCGCCGGTGCGTTCGGCGACGACCGCGGTCCAGCGAAGCGCGTCGAGCATGCCGGGATCGTGCTTCAAGGCGAAGCCGAGGCTCGCGCGCGCGTTCGTGAGATCGCCGTACCAGGCGAGCGCCGCTCCAAGCACGAGATGCGCCTCGGGCAGCGACTGGGTGATCTCGAGCGCATCGAGCGCGTGGCCTGCGGATTCCTCGAATCCGCCAAGCGCGAGCTGCGTGCGGGCGAGCCCGACATGCGCGGCGGGATCACGCGGATTGCGCTTGCGCGCCGACTCGTAGTAGCCACGCGCGTCCGCGTGGCGGCCGACGAGCGCAAGCATGTTCGCGAGTGCGAGCGCCATCTCCGGGCGCGCCCGCACCGCACGCTCGACCGTGCCGATCTGCGCACGCGCATCGGCGTCACGACCCTCGAGCGCGAGCGCGGCGCCGCGGATCATCTGCAGCTCGATGTTCGCCGCATCCCCCGCGAGCGTGCGCTCGGCGACGGACGCCGCGTCGGCGAAGCGGCCGACCGCCATCAGGCAGTTGCCGAGGCAGATCGCATAGCGGGCTTCCCCAGGGCGCTGGGCCAGTAGCCACTCGAAGTGGACGACGGCCTCGTGGGGACGGCGACGCGACATGAGCGCGACGCCGAGATTGAAGGTGCTCTCACGCCGGACGAGATCGACCTGCCCCTGCACATCGCCGGGGAGCGCGGCCATGTAGCCGAGATCGACGAGCTGCTGCAGTGCGTCCGCAGCCTCGAAGGGATCCTGCCGCATGTCGGCGGGATGCAGGCCGGCATCGCCTTCGACCGCGTCCCACGACTCGATCCGCTCGGGTACGGCGGCGTCGATCGCCTCGTCGAGCACGCGGCCGTCGAAGTCGCGGCCGGCGGGAAGGCCGAGCAGCGCGAGCATGGTGGGCGCGATGTCGAGGATCGTCGGCGACGCGATCTCGACGCCGCGCTTCGCCGCCGGCCCCGCGACCACGAGCACTCCCTGCGGCCGATGCCAGCTCGACTCGAGCTCCATGCGGCGCTCGGGAGGAAGCTCGGAGAGGTTCGGGCGGAGATGATCGGAATGGAACCCGTGATCGGAGAGGAGGATGACGGTCGCATCCTCGCCGGCGGCGTCGAGCAGCCTGCCAAGCGACGCATCGTGCCACTCGTACACGCGGTCCATGACGCTGCCGAAGAGCCGTTGGTCGCGCTCGGAGACATGCGCCATACGGGGCGGCGCGTACTGCATGAAATGATGTCCGGTCGTGTCGATCGCATCGAAGAAGGCCATCGTCACATCCCAGGATGCATCCCGCCGCATCGCCGCGATCGCGGCCTGCTCGACGCTCGATGCGTAGGACATCAGCCGCTCGAGCGTCCGTACGCGCGCATCGGCCGGATCGAGCGAGCCGGCGCGATCGAGCAGCGCTTGCCGTGTCTTCTCCGGGAACGCACGCGACCGTACCCGGACCGCGGCGATCGCATCGCCGAACTCCGCAGGCGCGACCGTGCCCGCGGGCAACGGCCAATCCGCCCCGGGGTCCGCGGGTTCGCCCTCCTGGAGCATGTTCGTCACCACCGCCCCCAGGATCGGTTCGGCAGGATGCGACGCGTACCAGCCGACGACATTCGTCCGAAGCCCGCTCTGCGAGAGGATGTTCCAGACGGCCTTCGTGCGGCGACTCGTCGACGAGGAGACCTGCAACCCCGAACCGTCCGGCTTCGGCTCGACGAAGTTCAGGATGCCGTGCTTGTCCGCGGTCTTTCCCGTCGCGATCGAGGTCCACAGAAGCGGCGAGAGCTTCGGCTCGAGGGTTCCGAGGTCGGCGCGACTCCCCCGCCCGATCAGCGCCTTGAGATGCGGCATGCGACCTGCGGCGATCAGCCGATCGATCGGGATCCAGTCGGCCGCATCCCATCCAATCACGAGAAGTCGTTTCACGGGGCGCATCGGAACCGGTCGCATGAAGTCGGGATTCAGACGGGCAGAAAAACCAACGCGGGCGACCCTTTCGGGTCGCCCGCGCGATGCTATTCGATTCGACTCGACGCGGTGAACAACTCCCGCGCTGTCGTCGACGGAACTCAGCGGCGACGGCGGCCGGCGAGGCCAGCGAGGCCGAGGAGCGCGATCGCGCCCGGAGCCGGGA
>JBEAQW010000205.1:0-3692 GCA_041163725.1 Planctomycetota bacterium | reverse complement strand
GACATCCACACGATCCTCATCATCGGTTCCGGCCCCATCGTGATCGGTCAGGGTTGCGAATTCGACTACTCCGGCACGCAGGCATGCAAGAGCCTGCGCGAGGAGGGGTACCGCGTCGTCCTCGTGAACTCGAACCCGGCGACGATCATGACCGATCCGGCGTTCAGCGACCGGACCTACATCGAGCCGATCACGCCCGAGGCGGTCGAGAAGATCATCATCCGCGAGAAGGAGCTCGGCACGCCGATCGACGCGCTGCTTCCGACGCTCGGCGGACAGACCGCGCTCAACTGCGCGTGCAAGCTGTTCGACGACGGCATCCTCGACAAGCACGGCGTCGAGATGATCGGCGCCGACCGCCGCGTGATCCACCGCGCCGAGGACCGCGAGGAGTTCCGCCGCATCGTCGAGGCGCTCGGCCTCCGGCAGCCGAAGGCGAAGACCGTCACGAACCTCGACGACGCGCGCGAGTTCCTCGAGGAGATCGGCCTGCCCGCGATCATCCGCCCGGCGTTCACGCTCGGCGGAACGGGCGGCGGCATCGCCTACAACCGCGAGGAGTACGAGGACATCGTTCGCCGCGGCCTCGCCGCGAGCATGATCGGCCAGGTGCTCATCGACCAGTCGGTGCTCGGCTGGAAGGAGTACGAGCTCGAGGTCGTCCGCGACGGGCGCGACAACTGCATCATCGTCTGCGGCATCGAGAACATCGACCCGATGGGCGTGCATACCGGCGACTCGATCACCGTCGCGCCGATCATGACGCTGACCGACAAGGAGTACCAGCGCATGCGCGACGCGGCGTTCGCGATCATGCGCGCCGTCGGCGTCAACTGCGGTGGCTCGAACGTGCAGTTCGGCGTCGATCCGAAGACCGGCGAGATGGTCGTCATCGAGATGAATCCGCGCGTGTCGCGCAGCTCGGCGCTCGCGTCGAAGGCGACCGGATTCCCGATCGCGAAGATCGCGGCGAAGCTCGCCGTCGGCTACACGCTCGACGAGCTGCGCAACGACATCACGGGCACCACGAGCGCGTGCTTCGAGCCGTCGATCGACTATGTCGTCGTGAAGATCCCGCGCTGGACCTTCGAGAAGTTCCCCGAGGCAGATGAGACGCTGACCACCCAGATGAAGTCGGTCGGCGAGGCGATGTCGATCGGGCGCACCTTCAAGGAGGCGTTCCAGAAGGCCGTGCGCTCGATGGAGGTCAAGCGCTTCGGCTTCGGACTCGACCGCAACGACAAGTGGCTCGCCGCGCGCCGCGCGAGCGCCGAGGACATCGCGAAGGGCCTGCAGGTCGCCGACCGCTCGCAGGTCGAGTGGCCGATCCCCGACGACAAGCTCACGCGCAAGCTCGCGGTGCCCTCGCAGGGACGCCTGTACTACGTGCGCTACGCGTTCAAGATGGGCTGGTCCATCGCGCAGGTCCACGAGCTCACGCGCATCGATCCGTGGTTCCTCGAGGAGTTCCGGCAGCTCGTCGCCTTCGAGGATCGGCTCTGCAGCGTGCAGCGTCTCGAGGACCTTCCCCGCGAGACGCTCTTCGAGGCCAAGCGCCTCGGCTACTCCGACGCGCAGCTCGCGAACCTCTACCTCGGCTCGATCAGCGCCGAGTCGATCCTCGCCGTGCGCGCGCACCGCAAGAAGCTCGGCATCGAGCCGGTCTACAAGCTCGTCGACACCTGCGCGGCCGAGTTCGAGGCCGTCACGCCGTACTACTACTCGACCTACGAGGCGCCCTTCACGAGCGGCGGCAAGCCGGTGCTCGACGACGAGATCCGCGTGTCGGCGAGCGAGAAGATCGTGATCCTCGGCGGCGGTCCGAACCGCATCGGGCAGGGCATCGAGTTCGACTACTGCTGCTGCCAGGCCGCCTTCGCCGCGAAGAGCATGGGCTTCGAGAGCGTGATGATCAACTCGAACCCGGAGACCGTGTCGACCGACTACGACACGAGCGATCTCCTCTTCTTCGAGCCGCTCACCCTCGAGGATGTGCTCAATGTGATCGAGCGCCTCAACGGCGGCGGCGTCGACCGCGCCGACCGCTCGGGCAAGGTCGCGGGCGCGATCGTGCAGTTCGGCGGCCAGACGCCGCTCAACCTCGCGCACGGGCTCTCGAAGGCGGGCGTTCCGCTCGTCGGAACCGGGCTCGACTCGATCGACCTCGCCGAGGACCGCGACCGCTTCAAGGCGCTCCTCGACGAGATGGGACTGCAGCAGCCGCCGAGCGGCATCGCGCGCTCGCTCGACGAGGCCGTCGAGTGCGCCGCACGCATCGGATACCCCGTGCTCGTGCGCCCGAGCTATGTCCTCGGTGGACGCGGCATGGAGATCTGCCCCGACGAGGCGGCGCTGCGCACCTACATGACCACCGCGGTCAATGTGAGCGATCTCGCGAACGCGCCCGTGCTCATCGACTGCTTCCTCAACGACGCGACCGAGGTCGATGTCGATGTCGTGGCCGACTTCGAGCCGAGCGAGTCGACGCGCGCGAACATGATCCCGCACGACGCCGACGCGCCGCGTGCGCTCGTGTGCGGCGTGATGGAGCACATCGAGGAGGCCGGCATCCACTCCGGCGACTCCACCTGCGTCGTGCCGCCGTTCGCGCTGCCGAAGGCGCTCGTCGAGCAGATCCGCGCCACCTCGCGCCGTCTCGCCGAGCGGCTGCGCGTGCGCGGCCTCATGAATGTGCAGTACGCCGTCAAGGACGGCACGCTCTACATCCTCGAGGTGAATCCGCGTGCGTCGCGCACCTCGCCGTTCGTCGGCAAGGCGAAGGGCGTGGCCTGGCCGTTCGTCGCCGCGCAGGTGATGATGGGCCGCTCGCTCGCGGCGCTCTCGATGAAGGAACTGCCCGACACCGGCTTCTACTCGGTGAAGGAGTCGGTGTTCCCCTTCGCGAAGTTCCCCGGCGTCGATGTCGTCCTCGGACCCGAGATGCGCTCGACCGGCGAGGTCATGGGCGCCGACCGCTCGCTGCCGATCGCCTTCGCGAAGGCGCAGATGGCCGCGGGCATCAAGCTGCCGACCGCGGGCAATGTGTTCCTGTCGGTGCGCGACGGCGACAAGGACGAGGCCATCGCGATCGCGCGCGACCTCCGCTCGATGGGCTTCGAGGTCTTCACCTCGAAGGGCACGGCGGCGTTCCTCAAGAGCTACTCGGTCGAGACGAAGTCGGTCCACAAGCTCAGCGAGGGCGCGCGCCCGACGGTGCTCGATCTCATCGCCAACGGCGAGATCCACCTCATCATCAACACGCCCACCCGCAAGGGCGGACTGACCGACGAGGGCCGGATCCGCGCGACCGCGGTGCGCGCGGGAATCCCCATGATCACGACGATGTCCGCGGCCAAGGCGACGGTCGATGCGATCGCAGCACTGCGTGCGGGCGCATGGACGGTGACGGCCATCCAGGACTACTTCCCGCACCTTGCGCGCCCGAAGGCCGAGCGCAAGGCGGCGGAACTGGTCGCGAACTGAGAGAGGACCGTCGGCGGACCGGACAAGGTTGGCTCGAAGGCGCCGCTCGACGCGCGATGCGCCCGTCCGCCGCGCGGTTCGGGGCACGGTGCGTTCGCCGCAGGCCCCGAAGTCCCGCTAGACTGCGCGCCCCATGCTGTCCGGCCTCAACCTCCAGCTCTCGCCCGAAGTCTTCCAGCTCCTGGTCAATGTCGGCCTGATCGCCGCCA
>JBEAQW010000204.1:0-3068 GCA_041163725.1 Planctomycetota bacterium | reverse complement strand
TCACCCCGCCTCGGCATGGTCGGCGAGTTCCGCCGCGTCTCGCCGCAGGACGCGCCGCCGATCGATATCGACGATGTCAACGAGCCGGCGACCGAGGCGACCGACGCGCGCCCCACGACGGGCTACTACTTCGACGAGACGACCGGACGCTGGCAGCGCGGCACTTCGTCGCGCGCGCCGGGTGCGCGACCGGGCCGCGAAACGGCGCCTGCGCCCGCGTCGATGTACGCGACGCGCATCATCGAGATCGACTACCAGTCGCTCGTGAAGGGCGATCCGAATCTCGATGTCGTCGTTCGGCCGGGCGACCGCATCTATGTCGAGCCGCCCGAGACGGGCTTCCTCTACATCGATGGCGAGATCAACCGCGTCGGCGTGTATGAACTGCAGAACACGAACGGCCGGCTCACGCTCAGCCGCTTCGTGTCGGCCGCCGGTGGCCTCGCGCAGACCGCGATTCCAAGCCGCGTCGATCTCGTGCGCATGCTCGGCAACGACCGCGAGGCGACGATCCGCATCGATCTCGCCGCCATCCGCAACCGGTCCGAGCCCGATATCTACATGCAGGCGAACGACCATGTGATCATCGGAACGAACTTCACGGCGCTTCCGCTCGCCGTGATCCGGAACGGCTTCCGCATGACCTACGGCTTCGGCTTCCTGCTCGACCGAAACTTCGGCTACGACGTGTTCGGCATCCCGCCGGATGGCAATCCCTTCAACTGACCCGTCCGGATGGGCCTTCGACAGCAGAGGAGACGGCCTGGGTCGCCGAGCGAGGGATTTGCATCGCGGGGACCTTGGCGAGCAGCCATGAAGACGACGATCCGTGGAATCGCGAACCGACCGGTGGCCGGGCCCGTAGGGCGCGGTCCTGCGATGCAGCCAGACCGCCTCGGCGGCGGGTTGCGCCGCGTGGGTCGGTTTGGCGAGCGGAAGCGGGGGGCGGCGCCGGAGGGCGCTGGTCGCCCGACCGTCGTGTCCGATCGAGATCCCATGCATGAGTGACGCAGACGCAACCCCGCACAGCACGCCCGCGCCCGGCGCTTCCGTCGGCGGGGCGCTGCCGCGTGCTTCGGTCGTGGCGCTTTCGGGAACGCAGATCGCGCTTGCCGGCGCGGCGCTGGTTGCCGCGTTCGTCGCGGTGTTCTGGACCTTCTTCGCCACCCAGGTGAAGTGGGCGTTCGAGGAGCCCTCGGACTGGGGGCACACGCTGCTGGTACCGGGAATCGCCGGTTACTTCGTGTGGCTGCGTCGCGAGGAACTGCTCGCGAAGCCCGCGAAGGCATGGTGGCCCGGCGCGATCGCGGTGGTGCTCGGCGTGGGTGCGTACGTCGCGACCACCTTCGGACCGTCGTGGTTCGTGCTGCATCACAACGCGCGCGGCATCTCCGTCGGAATCACGCTGTTCGGACTCTCGCTGCTCGTGCTCGGCACGCGCATGACGCGGATCCTCGCGTTCCCGCTCGCCTACTGGATCGTGTTCGGGCAGTCGGTCAGCGAGCGGCTGCTCCAGAAGATCACCGAAGACATGCAGGACTGGTCCGCGGTCGGTGCACATGTGCTGCTGACCATCAGCGGGATCGACACCGAGCGGAGCGGCAATGTGCTGACGGTGTACGCGAACGGCGTGCCGTCGCAGCTGAATGTCGCCGAGGCGTGCTCGGGCATGCGCATGCTCGTCGCGTTCCTCGCGCTCGGCGTCGCCATCGCCTATACGGGACTACCGAAGGTCTGGCAGCGCGTGGCGCTCGTTGCCGCGGGCTTCCCTGTCGCGGTCGGCGTCAACATGCTGCGCGTCTACACGCTCGGTGTGCTGTCGCTCTGGGACGCGGGTTTCGCGGCAGGCGACTTCCACAGCTTCATCGGACTGGTGTGGCTGGTGCCGGCGCTGTTCCTGTACCTCGGCGTCATGTGGCTGCTGCGGAACATCTTCATCGAGGATGCGGACGCGGGCCGAGCGGGAGGTGGAAGTGCTGCTTGAGCGTTCCGCCATCCGCGCGTACATCGGCGCCATCGCGATCCTCGTCGCGGGAGCCATCGGCTTCCGGCTTCTCGTCGCGCAGCTCAACATCTTCCTGATGAAGGAGCCCGTCGAGCTGCGTCGGCCGCTCGACACCATTCCCACGAAACTCGGCCGGTGGCAGCGCGTCGGCAACGACTCCGTGTTCAGCGACACGCTGATCGAGGAGCTCGGCACGCGCCGCTACCTCGATCGCGTCTACGCACTCGATGGCGATGTCAAGCAGGGTGTCGTCCATGTGCATGTCGCGTACTACACGGGAACCATCGACGCGGTGCCGCACATCCCCGAACGCTGCTGGGCCGTCGGTGGGCTCGAACTCACCCGCAACTCGGAGGGCGTGGCGGTCGAACTCGACCGAAGCGCGTGGCGCGAGGCGGTCGGTGCGCGGGCGGGCTTCATGGTGACTTCGGTGACGGACCCCGTGACCGCCGAGATCGACGAGGTCGCCATGCCGCGCGGCGATATCTCGATGACGACCATCGAGTTCCAGGATCCGAAGCGACCGGAGGTCCGCCAGGTGGGCGGCTACTTCTTCATCGCGAACGGCTCGACCGCGCGCTCGAGCTACGACGTGCGCGCGCTCGCCTTCAATCTCACGGACCGCTACGCCTACTACTGCAAGGTGCAGCTGACGAAGTCCGGGACGGTGAAGGGCGCCGACGAATCGCTCCTCGAGCCATTCAAGGCCGACGCGAACGATCTCTTCACCCAGCTCATTCCTTCATTGATGCGATGCCTTCCCGACTGGCCCGAATGGGAGCGCCGCTCCCAGTCGGACGATGGAGGGCGGACCGACTGATTCAGTACCTCGTCGCGCGCCAGGCGCGTGACGGAGCCGGAAAGCCGGCTGAAAGAGATAGGCCATGTCCAAGAAGCTCAACAAGAAGCTCGTGTTCGTCGTCGGTTCGCTCGTCCTGATCCTGGGCGTGCTGGGCATGTTCTGGTTCACGATGATCCAGGGCAACACCGAGCGGCACATCCGCGCGGGCGACGAGTACATGGCCGCCGGCGACTACCGGAAGGCGGCCGAGACCTACGGCCG
>JBEAQW010000203.1:0-3163 GCA_041163725.1 Planctomycetota bacterium | reverse complement strand
GAAGCGCGCGAGGCTCGCGCGGTCGTGCGTGCGCTGCGTACGCGCCGACTCGATGCTGCGTGCGCTGCGCGCGTCGAGCGGATCGAGACCGCGGGCGATCGCGGCGGCGTGGAGCGGCGTCCCGCGACGGATCGCGATCACGGAGATCGAGAGGAACGAGGTGCGCGTCGGAAGAACGCATCCCGCTCCGAGCGGATAGCTGAACGGCTCGAGGAAGGGAATGACCGCGTCGAACGCGTCGAAGCCGACGCGATCGAGGGCGGCGACGGTGGTTGCGAGCGGGCGCGAGTGCGTGCAGGCCGCGTCGGATTCGCCGGGGGGTGTGAGGCCGAGGAGCATCGCGTCGGCCTGCGGAGACGGGTTTGCGGCTGCGGGCGTGGCTGCGGGCGTGATTGCGGGCGTCGGTGACGCAAGCGCGCGCAGCGTCGCGTCGAGCGCCGCACGCGGCGTGCGATCGAGCGCATCGAGCGCGACGACGAGGAGTGGTGCGTTCCCGTCACCCGTGAGATGCGTTGCGACGCGTGCGGCCTCGCCGTGATCGACGGCGTGCACGGGCGGGAGCTGCGTCGCGATGGCGCGGGCGAGGAGCGCGGCGAGACGGTCGGCGGAGCCGCCGAAGGCGCGATGCGCGCGGGAGCCGAAGTCGTTGCCGTCTGCGGCACTCTCGCGCGAGAGGACCGCGATGCTCCGGTAGAGCTCGTCGTACGGCGGATGGGTGAGCGCGAACGACGGCTCCGTCTCGAGGAAACGCGAGATGGCGCGGCGGACCGGCGCGCCCCAGTAGCCGATCGCATCGTGCAGGACAATGGGCGCCGCTTCACGGATGCCACGCGCCGCGAGCACGAGGTCGGACAGCACCGCCTGCTCGAAGTGCAGGCCATCGATGAACGCGGCGTCGAACGGACCATGCGCGGCGAGCACCTCCGCGCCGATCGCGGGTACGACGGCGTCGCGTCCGGCGAAGGTCGCGTCGGTCGAGAATCCGCCCTGATGGAGATGAAGCCGGTCGCGGACGCCGAGCCGTTCGGCGGCGGCGGCGGCGACCTCCTGCGTGCGGCGTGCGAGATCGGCGCGGCCGGTCTCGCAGTTCATCGCGTTGAACTCGACCTCCAGGGGCAGGTTCGGGTCGACCGTATGCACCTCGGCGTCCGGAAGCGCGAGCAGCATGAGGAGCGCGCTCGTGCCGACGAAGGTGCCGACCTCGAGGATGCGTCGCGGCGCCGTCCCGTGGGTGGGATGGGGACCGCGGAGGGCGGCGACGAGATCGGTGGCGTCGGCGGCGGGGATCGACCACTGCTCCACGACGGCGCGCGGATAACCGAGCGACTCGAAGGCATCAAGCACGCGTCGGAGCGCATCGGCTGCATCGACTTCCGCTAGCATCGCCGCAAGTCTACCGCGGCCCGTGGGCGTTCACGGGGGCGCCATCCGGGCAACGCCCGCGCAACCATGCGTCTGTACTCCACGGAACTCGATCGGACCCTGCTGGCGCGCGCCGAGCGTGCGCGGACCGAGCGGCCATCGGCCCGCCGCTGGCGCGCGGCACGCGAGTCGGTCGCGCGGGTGTTCGATGCGTCGGCGTGGCGGCGGCTCGATCCGGCGGAGCCCGACGAGGGCGTGCTCGCGGAGGCACTGCTCGGGACGCCGGCATGGCCGTTCGCTCCCGTCGGGCGCGCGAGGATCGTGCATGTGATCGGAAGCCTCGCTGCAGGCGGTGCGGAGCGGCAGACCGTGTACACCGCGCGCGAAACGCGCGCGCGCGGCGCGGCGGAAGCCGAGATCGTCGTCCTCAACCCGCTCGAGGGCGCTGCGCGGCACTACCTGCCGCTCGCGGAGGCCGGTGGCGTGCCCGTGCGTGTCGCGGGTTCCGCGGGCGATGGCGCGGCGCTTGCGCGCGTATCGCGCGACGAGCGGCTCGTGCGCGTGCTTGGTTCGGTCGATCCGTCGTACCGCGCATGGTGCGTCGATCTCGCCGGCGAGTTTCTCGCACGCTCGCCCGACCTCGTGCACGCCTGGCTCGACCACGCGAACATCTGGGCCGGCATCGCGGCGCTCGCATGCGGCGTGCCTCGCATCGTGCTGTCGACGCGCAATGTGAATCCGACGCACTTCCCCAGCCTTCATGGTCCCTACTTCCACGACTGGTACCGCGTGCTCGCACGGTCGCCGCGCGTGCGCTTCATCGCGAACTCGACTGCGGGAGCCGACGACTACGCGGCGTGGATCGGAGTCGAACGCGCACGCTTCAGCGTGGTGCTGAACGGATTCGATGCGGATGCGATGCGCGTCGGCGGCGATGAGGAGCATGCCGTGCTGCGGCGCACGCTCGGCGCGGACGGGCGGCCGGTCGTGCTGGGCGTGTTCCGGTTGAGCGAGGAGAAGCGGCCGCTCGACTGGCTCGCTGCGGTCCGTCGCGTGCTCGAGCAGGTGCCCGAGGCGCTCGTGCTGCTCGCGGGCGACGGTGCGATGCGCGCGGAGGTGGAGCGCATGGCCGCGGATCTCGGCGCAGACCGATTCCGCATGCTCGGCGTGCGCGAGGACATCGGCGCGATCATGTCGATCGCGACGGTCGTGCTGCATGCGTCGCGCAAGGAAGGGACGCCGAACGCGCTGCTCGAGGCGCAGGCGGTCGGATGCCCGGTCGTGGCGACCGCCGGGGGCGGGACGATCGACGCGGTGAAGGACGGCGAGACCGGGTTCCTCTGCGAAGTGGGCGATGTCGAACGGCTCGCGGAGCGAGCGGTCGCGATCATCCGCGACGCGGCGATGCGCGCACGGATGTCGGAGGCGGCGCGCGCGTTCGTGCGCGAGCGGTTCGCGCTTGCGCGCATGGTCGACGAGACGCTCGCCGCATGCGGGATCGGAGCGCGGGCATGACCATCACGCCTCCGCACGCCGACGCGATCGTGCGGTCGATCTCGCGGCCGGCGCACCTGGCGCGCGCGCTCGGACGGCGCGTGGTGCAGTTCGCCGAAAGCGCGACGGCGGCGTACGACCGGCGGTTCTATCCGCAGCGGTTCGAGCGCACGGCGGAGGACGCGCTCGCCGCGATGCGTGGGGCCGCAGGCAATCCGGTCGATGGCGTTGCGCCGCCCGAACGGCCGCGCGTTGTCCATGTGATCGGAAGCCTCGGTGCCGGTGGCGCGGAGCGTCAGCTTGCGGC
>JBEAQW010000202.1:0-4381 GCA_041163725.1 Planctomycetota bacterium | reverse complement strand
CGACCGCGAGCCGCATCGTGCGCTTCCGGCAGTCGATCTGCGCCGCGATCGCCGTCGCGAAGCGCGTCGTCGCACGCTGGTGCTCGACGAGCCGCGCGTTCAACCGCGCGAGCGTCTCCGCAGGGCCGAGCAACTCGAGCTGTCCGTTCACGCGCTCGCTCGTCTCGAGGGAGCGGCAGATGGCCATGCCGAGCAGTGCGGCGGGAATTCCA
Organism: Planctomycetota bacterium; assembly: GCA_041163725.1. Taxonomy (GTDB): domain Bacteria; phylum Planctomycetota; class Phycisphaerae; order Phycisphaerales; family SM1A02; genus QWPT01. The sequence goes on along the minus strand of JBEAQW010000202.1, from coordinate 4,169 downwards.
TGTCCGACCGCATCCGCGAGGAACACCGCGATGCGGTCGTCGTCGAGCTGCTCGATGTGGTAGACATCGCCCGACACCTGCGCGAGCGGTCGGTAGAGCGTCGTCACCCGCACGCCGTGGAGCGGCTCGATCGGCATCGGAAGGAAGTCCTTCTGCACGAGCGCCGCGAGCTGCAGCTCCTCGTTGCGCTCCTCGAGTTCGCTTCCCATCGAGTCGATCACGCGGCCGAGGAGCGCCACCTCGCGTCGCGCCTGGCGCAGGGCCTGCGCCGAGGCGAGCGCGCCGCGCAGGTAGGGCAGCAGTTCATGATCGGCGTCGGCGCGCGGCACGAAGTCTGCGCCCGAACGCGGTGCGCGGAGGCGCATGGCGTCGCCGACCTCGATCACGCGCGCGCTCGTCGAGGCGTTCGGGTCGTTCGCGCCCTTCTCGACCGCGCGGAGGAGCGCGTCGATCTCGGCGTCGGCCTCCCCCTGTGAATCGGGGGCGAACAGGATGGCGATGTCGGCGTCGAGATGCACCGGCGACCCGTCGGCGTTCGCGAGCGACTCGACCGGCAGATGGAAGACCGATGCCCGCGGGATGCCGGCCTCGATCCGATCGCGCCACTCCGATGCCTCGGCCGCGGTGGCGGTCGGGCTGAGAATCGCGATCCTGAAGGTCGGACGGAGGGTGCCCATAATTGCCTCGCGAGGAACGGAACAACAGCGCACCCGCGCTGCGACGGCTCCCCGCTTGGGGCATCGGCTCACCTTGCGAGCTTCTTGAGGGCGTCGCGGTCGAAATCGATGCGCGAACCCCGCTTCACGCCGAGCGGGCCGAGCGTTCCCGGCGAGACTTCGAGCACGAACTGGGCGGCGCCCATCGATGGGTAGCGCTTGAGACGGCTGAAGTAGGAAACCTCGGATTCATCCGCCGCCTGCAGCGGTTCGGCGGGCATCGTGTGCACGGCCGTCACGAATCCCATCGGATCGATGTACGCGATGTCGAGGCCGATCACGCAGTCGCGCATCCAGAAGCTGCGCGGCGCGCTGTCGGTGAAGACGAAGATCATGCCTTCATCCGGCGCCAGTTCGGTGACCCCGCCGAGGCCGCGTTCGCGCGCCTCGTCCGTGATCGCGAGCCTGCACTGGAAGGTCTTTCCGCCAGCCGTCACGGGCACCGACGAGGGAGCCGTTCCCGAATCGCATGAGGCGAGAGGAAGGATCGCGGCGACTGCAAAGGCGGCGGGAAGACGCATCGGGGGCAAGGTACGCCGTGCGGCGTTCCGCGTCGAGTGCCTGCGCCGCGGGGAGCGATCGCTTTCGCGCGGCGGACCTACGGTGCCTCGACCGAAGTGAACACCGTGGGCTGCTCGCGCACGCGGCGCATCGCGGCGTGCAGGGCCTCGGGGGTCGCGAGCGCGAGGAAGTCGGCGATGCCGAGATCGCGCGCGCCGTCGCCGAGGCCGAGGCTCCGCGCACTCCACGCGCGGACGGCGCCCGCCTCGATGCCCGCATCGCGGAGGCTCGCAAGCGAGTGCGTGCCGATTCGCTTCGCGAGCCGCTTGCCGTCGTCGCCGTAGACGAGCGGTACATGCCACCAGCGCGCGTGCGGAAGCCCGAGCGCGCGCGCGATCAGCTGCTGCCGCGCGGCGCTCGCGAGGAGATCGTCGCCGCGCACCACATCGGTCACGCCCTGACGCGCGTCGTCGACGACGACCGCGAGCTGGTACGCGGGCACACCGAGCTTCGTCCACACCACGAGATCGCCGGCCTCCATGCCCGGATCGAAGGCGAAGTCGCCGAGAAAGCCGTCGTGCACGCGCTCGACTCCCGCGTCGACGCACATCCGGTGGTTCGCCTCCCACGACCCGATCGCGCGCGGCCACGGAAGCGGGGGACGCAGTTCGGGCGGATAGCGCGTCTCGCCGTCCTCGGCGTGGGGGGCGCTCGCGGCGTTCCGGATCTCCGACCGCGAACGGTCGCAGCGGAACACGAGTCCCTTCGCGGCAAGCGTCGAGAGCGCCGCGCGGTACGGCTCGAGGTCGTGCGACTGGATCTCGGGTTCGCCGTCCCAGTCGACACCGAGCCAGGCGAGGTCGGCGATCGCAGTCTCGTGCGCGCCTTCCTTCACGCGACCGAGGTCGAGATCCTCGAGCCGCAGGACGATCCGCCATCCCGCATGCCGCGCGAGGGCCCAGTTCACGAGAAAGGTCCGCGCGTTTCCCACATGCAGCGCCCCGGAGGGGGTCGGCGCGAGGCGGGTGACGCGTGTGGCGGGCATGCGCGCAGCGTACGCAACCTCGACTACACTTTCCGCCATGTCCGCCGACAAGCTCAGCGACGCCGAGATCGAAACGCGCCTCGAGACACTCAGCGAGTGGTCCCAGCCCGGCGAGGAGATCCAGCGCACCTACCGCTTCGCCGACTTCGTCACGGCGATGAAGTTCGTCGACCAGGTTGCCACGCGCGCCGAGGCCGTGCAGCACCATCCGGACATCCTGATCCGCTACAGCCGCGTCACGCTGTCGCTCTCGACCCACGATGCCGGCGGCATCACTGCGAAGGACTTCGACTTCGCCGCCGAGAGCGACGCCATCGCCCAGCGCGTCGGCACGAGGTAGCGCCGCGCGAACAAGCATCCTGCAAAACGAACAACGCCCCGGGTCACTCCAGGGCGTGTTCCTTGGATGAGGCCATACCTTACCAGCCGCTACTTGTGCTGCTCTCACTCTGTCGGCCCGAGGGAAGTTCCGAAGGGCCCTTGGGTGCGTCGGAGGCGCCAGGCGCTCGACCACCCTGCATGTAGACCTGGATGTCCGCGAGATCGACCCAGCCGTCGGCGTTGAGGTCGGCGACCGCGAGGTGGCCGAGTCCCTGACGACGGAGGTCCTTCACGCTGATGCGGGCGAGGGGCTCGCCGCCCGTGAGGGCGCCGCAGGCCTCGCCGCGCATGAAGAAGTTGATGGAGATGCTCGTGAAGTCGGCGTTGTCGACGACGAGATCGGCGTTGAAGTTCGAGCGCGCGGCGCGTCGCTCGTCGTCGTTGGCGCCGTCCGCCGCACCGATGTCGGAGACATAGATGCTGAAGTCGGCGATGTCGACCTTGTCGTCGTCGTTCGAGTCGCCCTGGTAGAGCGTGTAGGCCGCGTGGTAGCGCGTGCCGACGATCGTCGGGGCGTCGATGCTGCTCACCGAGTGGACGACATCCTTCGCCGAGATGCAGGCGTAGCCCGCGGCGACCGGAACCTGCACGCCCTCGATGGTGCCCACCGACGGGGTGGCGCCGATCCATGCGGGCATCACCACATCGACCACCTGCGCGTGCGTGCCGGCGGTGATGCGGATCGCGCGGGTCGACTCGCCCTTGAGCACGCTCGTGAAGGTGATGTCGACATCGAGGAGCTGGTAGTCGTGCACGGTGACGGTGCGCTGCGCGACCGTCTCGTTGCCGGTGTCGTCGGCGACGCGCCACTCGAGCGAGGTCGTGCCCACCGGGAACATGCCGTCGATCGGCCACGCGGTGGCGGTCGATGCATCGGGGTAGGTCACGGTGAGGTCGGCGACGAGGCCATCGGTGCAGTTGTCGGTCGTCGTGACGGTGGGTTCCGCCACGAAGGCGCCGAAGTCGGATCCGGCGTCGGCCGGGATCGCGACGCTCGCGGGCACGCCCGTGAGGATGGGCGCCTCGATGTCGAGATCGGCGACCGGCAGGCTGAAGAGCTCGGGCGTGACGCCGACATTGCCGAAGGTCACGAAGAGGTTGCGGTAGGTGCCGACCTGTTCGAGCCGCGCGAGCTGGATCGACTGCGCGCAGGTATCGGCGCCCGGCTTCACGCTGAAGACGAGGTCGACGATCGCCGCGGAGTCGACGAGTCCCGTGTCCTTCGGCGTGACGCCGAGGGCGTACTTGAGCGTGCCGAGGTTGTTGTCGACCATGGCCGCGATCGGAAGCCCGAACGGTCCGTTCTCGATGGGCTCGATCGCGTCGAGCGACAGGCGGGTCGCGTCGAAGTGGACCGCGAGCTGCATGCCGTTCATCGCGAGGATCGGGGCGATGGTGCGCGCCGTGACACGGACGCGGTAGGGCTCGCCTTCGGTGATCGTCGGCGCGAGCGCGACGAGGTCGAGCTCGATGTCGACGCAGTCGATGCGGCCATCGTCTTCGATGTCCGAGTCGGGAAGGTCGCA
>JBEAQW010000201.1:0-10581 GCA_041163725.1 Planctomycetota bacterium | reverse complement strand
TGAGCATCAGGCCGCGCAGAATAGTGCCTTCGCGCGCGGTTCATTACACTCACCGCCATGGACGACACGACGCCGGACCAGCACCGACCCGATGCGCGCGGACTTCCGATGGTCCATCCGCCTGATCCGGCGGCGCTTGAGGCGGATCGCGCGTGGCTCGCCGCGGTCGCGCGCAAGCCGTGGCTCGCGCGGCAGACGGCGTATCTGGCGCGTGGTGGTCCGGGATATCTCCAGAGTGCGCTCACGCTCGGAGGCGGCAGCGCGTCGGCGTGCCTGCTCGCGGGTGCGGCGTTCGAGTTCCAGCTGCTCTGGGTCGCGCCGCTCGGCATGATCCTCGGCGGCATCGTGTTCATGGCGATCGCGCATCAGACGCTGTCGACGGGCATGCGGCCGTTCGAGGCCATGCGCGTGCACGCAGGTCCGGTGTTCGCGTGGGGCTGGGCGATCGGCACGGTGCTCGCGTCGGTCGTGTGGCACTTCGCGCAGTACTCGCTCGCGTCGGCGGTGCTGGTCGATCTCGCGGAGGTCGCGGGGTTCGAGGCGCCGCGCTGGCTGATGGGCCTCTTCGTCCTCGCATGGGCTGTACCGACGGCGCTGAGCTTCGGCTCGGGCAGACGGTTCGCGTCCGGCTTCAACGCACTCATGCGGTGGATGGTGTGGCTGATCGTCGCGATGTTCGCGGTGGTCGCGGTGCGTGTCGGACTCGGCGCGCGTGCCGGCGAGATCGCGGCGGGTTTCGTGCCGTCCATACCTGCGGACAACGGCGATGTGCGTGCGAATCCGGTGATCGTCGCGGGACTGGCGACGGCCGTCGGCATCAACATGACCTTCCTGTATCCCTACACGCTGCTCGCCCGTGGATGGGGGCGCGAACATCGCGAGTACGCGAAGGCGGACATCGCGTACGGCATGGTGCTGCCCTACATCTTCGTGACGGCGCTCATCGTGATCGTCGCGGGCGCGACGCTGTCCGCGGGATTCGCGGGGAAGTCGATCGGGCCGGTCGACGCCGCGAAGTCGCTCGGGTCGCTGCTCGGGCCGGTGTGGGGGCGCGTGTTCTTCGACCTCGGTCTGCTCGGGATGCTGCTGACGACGATCACGCTGCACATGGTGTGCTCGGGGCTCGCATGCGCGGAGATGTTCCGGCTGCGCGTGGGGTCGCCTGCGTACCGCGCCGCGACGCTGCTGCCGGCGCCCGGCGTGCTCGGAAGCGTGTTCTGGGGTTCGATCTCGGTGTGGCTCGCGGTGCCGACGAGCGTCATCGCGGGCGCGCTTCTTCCGCTTGCGTATGTCGGGTTCATCCGCCTGCAGTCGAGTCGCGCGTATCTCGGCGACGATCGACCGCGGGGCCTGCTCGGTGCGACCTGGATCGGCGCGATGGGCGTCGGTACGGCGGTGCTCGTGTGGTTCTTCGCGATGTCGGCGTGGAAGGACATTCCTGTCTACTGGGCGCGCATCGCGTCGCTCTTCGGAGGTGGCGGGTGATGAAGGTCGCGATCGTCGGGACGGGTTTCCTCGCGCGGACGCGTGTGCGCTGCTGGCGGCGCGTGTTCGGTACGCCCGTATCGATCGTGGTCGCGGCGCGCGACCGTGCGAAGGCGGAGGCGTTCGCGCGCGAACTGAAGCTCGATGCGGCGTGCACGATCGACGAGGCGCTCGCCGACCGGTCGATCGCGCTCGTCGACCTCTGCGTGGCGAACCGCGCGCACCGTGAACTCTGCGAGCGCGCGGCGGGCGCGGGAAAGCATGTGCTTTGCACGAAGCCGCTCGCCGCGTTCTGGGGGCAGGGGATGGCTTCATCGGCATCGGCGGACGAGGTCGCGTCGGTGGATCGTGCGACGATGCTCGCGCGTGCGGTCGAGGATGCGGACGCGATGGTCTCATCGTGCGCGAAGGCGGGTGTGCGGCTCCTCTACGGTGAGAACTGGTGCTTCGCTCCGGCCATCGTGCGTGCGGATCGGCTCGCGCGCGCGTCGGGTGGCGCGATCGTCGAGATGCGCGGGTGGGAGAGCCATTCGGGTTCGCACTCGGTCTACGCGAAGGACTGGCGGCACACGGGCGGCGGGGCGCTGCTGCGGCTTGGTGCGCATCCGATCGGCGCGATGCTCTGGCTGAAGCGCGGCGTCGCGCGTGTGACGAGTGTGACCGCGGAGGTACGCGCGGATGGCGCGTCGCCCGAATCGTGGGGAGCGTGCACGCTGAAGTTCGACGACGGAAGCGTTGGAGTCGCGTACGGCAGCGATCACATGCTCGGCGGGATGCAGAGTCATCTGACGGTGCTCTCGCCCGCGTACCGGTTCGAGTGCGCGCTCTCGCCGAACGACATGCTGCGCGGCTACGCGCCGCGGGACGGAGCGTTCGGGAACGAGTACATCATGGAGAAGGTGGACGGGCAGGCGGGGTGGTCGACGCCGATGCCGGACGAGGACTGGACCTCGGGGCAGCAGGGGCTCGTGCAGTCGGTCGCGGATGCGGTCGCAGGCGGCGCGGAGGCGGCGTGCGACGGGGCGCTTGGTGCGGAGGTCGTGCGGGTGGTGTACGCGGCGTATGTGAGCGCGCGCGACGGACGCCGCGTGACCCTCTGAACGGTGCACGGCACGTGCCGTGCAGTGCCAGCCACCGCACGGCACGTGCCGTGCACCGCCGGTCCCGGTGGCTCCGCACGGAACCGTCGCTCGGAACCCGCTCGTGGATACTGGTCTACGCGACAGTCTGTGGAGGCTGACGGTCGATGTGGAGGGTGCCTGGCACGTGCCAGTCAGTGCCAGGCACTGCACGGCACGTGCCGTGCACCGTTTGGAGGGGTGTCCGGGGGGTTAGCAGCCGCCCCACGCCCCCAGCACGAGCGCCAGGTCCGCCGCGTCGACCGTTCCGCTGCCGTTCAGGTCGAGCGACGCATCCGTCGTTCCCCACGCGCCGAGCAGGAGCGCTAGGTCGGCCGCATCCACGGTTCCACTTCCGTTGAAGTCCGCGGGGCAGCATGTGCCCGCCTCGGCTCCGGCCGCAGCGATCGTGATCGCGCATGCGCGGACCGTCGCGAACTCCGCGGCGTCGAGCGTCGCGTTTCCGTTCACGCTCGCCGGCGCCTGCCCGGCCGCTCTCAGCGACCCACCGTCGCCCGTCGCGTACGGCCCGACCGCGAGCGAGATCTCCTCGGGCATCGCGCCGAGGTACGCCGCGAGATCGAGCGTTCCCTCGACGACGCCGCCGTTCGCGCCCGTCGCGGCCTGCGGATTTCCCGCACCGGCGAGCGTGTTGCCGAGCTGATTGAACCAGCCCTCGTAGTCGTTGTCGTTCTCGTCGGCGAGGAACGCGCTCCACGCCGCGACCTGCCCGCTCTTCGCCCACGGTGCCGCACGCAGTCCACCGACCGGGGCGCCGACGAACACGAAGGTGTCGTCGCCCTCGCCCGAGTCCTCGGTCGCCACATACAGCGTGCCGTCCTTGATGCCGGCCCAGAGATGACGGCTGCCGTTCACGGCGACCTGCACCGCGTCGGCATCGAGCTGGCCATCCATGATCCACTCGTTCGCCGGAGCGCCGCCTTCGACGGCGACATGCCAATCGGCACCGCCGTTGTTGTCCCACACGCCCGCACCATTGTTGAACACGAAGTCGAACTGCGTGGCACTCGCGATGATCGGCACGGTCGCGGTCCAGCGCTGCGTCTTCGCGTTCCACGCCATCGTCGCATCGGGGCTCGCGACCTGCGACCAGTTGTTGTAGCCGTAGTGGAGCCGCACGGTCGTCGCGCCTGCGAGCGGGCGGTTCTGCGGGTTGTAGGTCACCGTCGCGCTTCCGCCGGCGATGAGCGGGTCGGGCGAGACCGTCACGACCTCGCCGCCTCCGCCGCCACCACCGCCCGCACCGCTGCCATCGCCGACCCACACATGCTGGATCGGGCTGCGACGGATGTTCCCGCGCGCATCGACGGCCTCGATGTAGTAGTCGACGAGCGCGGAGCGCACGCCGACGATCTCCGCGTAGTACTGGTCCGCGATCGCACTCGGCATCTCGAAGAAGTCGATCGAGCCCGAGTTGAAGAAGTTGCCAGCGGGGAACGCGCGCCGCGTCATCGGCAGCGACTGCCATGCGCCGACGCCCGCACCACCCGCGTACAGCTCGTTCGCGTTGTCGGAAAGCGGGTTCATGCCGTCGTCGTCGAGCCTGTACTTCAGCGTCACCGACTGCGTGCCCGACACATCGTGGACGAATGTCCACACCGTGAAGTCCCCGTTGGACTGGTACTGCTGGTAGCCGTACTGCGGCCCGAAGTTCACCGAGCCGGGATTCCACGGGAAGCGCTGCGGCACCCACACGGTCGGACCGGTCTGGTCGCCCGTGCCCGCACCGATCACCGTCTGCGCCTCGGCGATCGCCTCGTTGCACGCGACCGTCGGCTTGACCTCCATGTCGAGGCTCGTGCCGTAGTACATGTACCCCGAGTTCAGGCTTCCGAGGAAGAAATGCCACGCGCGCTCGCTCGCGCGGCTCTGCGTGTTCGGCGCGAGGATCTGCGCCGTGCGCGTCGGCAGGCCCTGGCCCGCGTGGATCTGCTCCGCGGTCGACACGAAGTTCTGCGCGGCGGTGATCACGGCCCAGTTGCGGATGTCCTCGGCCCAGCCGTTCGCGATGTCGATCTGGCCGTTCGCGAGCACGGGCGGCCAGTTCCAGTTGAGGAACTGCGGCGCTCCGAAGTCGCCGTCGGCGTTCACCCACGCGCCGTCCTCGACATGCACGAGGTCGCCCGCAGGCACGGGATGGTCGGTCAGGTACTTCTGCACGACCGTCGCCTTGTAGCCCTGTCCCTCGGCGGTCGAGACGAAGTTGGGCACGGCCTCCATGTAGTACGAGTAGCCGCCGCCCCACGCGTTGTCGCCGTCGTGCGCGAGCACGACGAGCATCGGCCGCGCGGGATCGTTGAACGGCTCGAGCGCTCCGAGTTCGCCCACGCTCATCGGGTTGTAGCCGTCCATCCAGCCGAGGTGCTGCGAGCAGGGAACCACGGTGATGAAGCTCTCCGCACCCGTCGCGGGATCGACATGCTTCGCGCGGTGCGGCGTGTACGCGAACGGCACGGCCTCGGCGGGACCGCAGCCGCGCGAGATCGAGATGCGGCGATAGTTCGCCTGCGCTGGATTGATCTGGTCGGCGCGGTTCGGTGGATCGCAGTTGATGCCGCCCGAACCGAACACGACGGGGAACTCCGCGCACGCGCGCGAGAGCTTCTCGCCCGAGACGAAGCTCCAGTCGATGCCGGCCTCGGCGAGGTACGGGATCAGCCGCATGGAGAACGCCATCTCGCTCGGGAAGAAGCCCTTCGATACGCCGGGCACGGCGCCCCATGCCTGCGGGTAGATCTCCTTGTAGATCGCGAGCTCCTTGCGGATCGCGTCGCCGTCGACGAGCGGAAGCAGCGCATGGTGGAACGAGAACATCACGATGTCCATGCGCGGATGGTCCGCGCCGGGCGTGTTCGTCTGCCAGTTGCGCGATTCGCGCCACGGCCCGTGCCAGTTGGTCGAGTAGCCGAGCTGTCCGCCCGCCTCGGCGAAGCTCTGGATATTCGCGATCAGGCCGCCCGAATACGACACCTGCGCGCCCGCCTCGCTCGCCCACGAGATCGCGCTCACGCAGTCGCGCGGCCGGTACTGGTACGCCGCGACGCGGTCGTCGAGACCGAAGATCCCGCGCAGGTCGTTCTCCGGATGCGCGGCACCCGCGTCGCGCCGCAGGATCGACTGCCATGCGCGCTCGTAGCGCTGCGTGCCGGCCTGACGGTCGGGCCAGTAGATCGGCTGCTCGAGATGCCAGAGGTAGGTGAAGTGCGTCTTCTCCGCGAGGGCCGTACATGCGGTCGCCGCCGTTGCGAGCGTGGCGGTGGTGAATCGGGCGAGTCTCATCGGATCAGAGTTTGTCCGACCGCGATCCTCGCTGCAAGCGAACCGAAGTCGAAACGCATGAAACAACCGTGGTCCGCTTTCGCATCCGCAACCGGGGGGATGGTCTGCGATACGCTCCGCGCATGTCGATCGCCCTGACGAACCTCCTGCCGCGCCTCGCGCCTCTCGCCGTCGTCGTATCCGCCCTCGGCCTCGCGGCCGTCCCCTTCGCGGCGGATCCGCCGGCCGCGTTTCCGCCCCCCGGACCCGAAACCACGCAGAAGCCGGAGTTTCCGCAGAAGTCCTACGACGCGCGCTTCGCCGCGACCGCGCCGAAGCTCGATGGGAAGCTCGACGACCCCGCGTGGGCCGACGCGCCGTGGACCGACGATTTCCTCGACATCCAGGGCCCGAAGCTCCCGAAGCCGCGCTACCGCACGCGCGCGAAGATGCTCTGGGACGATTCGTACTTCTACATCGCGGCGGAGATGGAGGAGCCGCATGTGTGGGCGTCGCTGCGCAAGCACGACGAGATCGTGTTCCACGACAACGACTTCGAGGTGTTCATCGATCCCGATGGCGACACGCGCGAGTACTACGAGCTCGAGGTCAACGCCCTCGGCACGATCTTCGACCTGTTCCTCTACCGCCGCTACAAGGAGGACGGGCCCGCCGAGCACGGCTGGAACGCCGAGGGTCTGAAGACCGCGATCCATGTGCACGGCACGCTGAACGATCCGACCGACACCGACACCGGATGGACGCTCGAGTGGGCGATTCCGTGGAGCGCGTTCAAGCCGCCCGCGTGGGACAAGCCGGGTTTCGGCGAGAGGGAGCGTGCCGCCGCCGCGCCGAAGCCGGGTGAGGAGTGGCGCGTGAACTTCTCGCGCGTGCAGTGGCGGCACAACTTCGAGGGAAAGACCGCCCCGAAGCCGCCGCAGAAGCCGATCAACGACAGCTACCGGCAGACGCCCGAGCAGGCCGCGCAGCCGCCGCTTCCCGCGTACGAGAAGACGGCGGGAACGCCCGAGGACAACTGGGTGTGGACGCCGCAGTGGCAGATCGACATGCATGACCCGAGGTGGTGGGGGCGCGTGAAGTTCGTGAAGAAGTGATGTCGTTGCGTGCGCGCCCGTTGCTGCCGATAAAGCGGCGACGCTTTGCGCGATTCGACGCGATAACGGGTTCTCCCGCGAACTTTCACGATTCGGAAGCCGTCGGAGGGGCCGTCCGTACTCTTGATCTGGACGCGCCCGAGCGCGGCACACGCCATGGAACGATCGACCGTCACACGAACCACACGATCCATCGCCTCGAGGATCTTCGAGGAGATGGGCGTCGCACCGCAGGCGGGCAACCTGTTCCACGAGACCGCCGAGCGCATGCTCGCGGCGACGGAACTCGTCGGGATGCCGCATCACCAGCAGCTCATCATGGCGCAGCCGAAGAACGAGGTGATGGTGCACTTCCCCGTCGAGATGGACGACGGGCGTCACCGGCTGTTCAAGGGCTACCGCGTGCAGCACTCCAACGCGCTCGGTCCGTATCTCGGCGGCGTGCGGTTCGCGCCGCGTCTCTCGATCGACCGCGTGAAGGGCCACGCACTCCTCGCGACGCTGCGCGCGTCGCTGATGCGCGTGCCGTTCGGCGGCGCGTTCGGCGGCGTGAAGCTCAATCCCAACGAGTTCTCGCGGGATGAGCTCATGCGTGTCACCCGGCGCTACTGCAGCGCGATCGCGCACCAGATCGGTCCTGCGTACGACATCGTGGCGCCCGAGGCCGGCGCCGATGGCCAGGCGATGGCGTGGTTCTTCGACACGCTCGCGCAGATCACGCCGGAGCCATCGCGGCAGGACCAGTCGCGCACAGTCGTCGGCAAGCCGGTCGAACTCGGCGGTTTCGGTGCACGCGGCCGCGTGGTCGCCGAAGGTGTCGCGACCGTGCTCGAGGAACTGCTCGGCGACTCGATGCTCGAGCTCTCGACGGCGCGCGTCTCCATCGTCGGCTTCGGCCAGGTCGGTAGCGCCGTCGCGCGCGTACTCGCCTCGCATGGCGCGCGCATCACCGCGGTGCTCTCGACCGGAGCCGCGATCTACGAGCCCGGCGGAATCGATGTCCTGGCGCTCGCGCAGCACCGCGCGGAGACGGGCGATGTCGACGGCTTCGCCTCGGCGACCTCCATCCTCGAGCGCGACTTCTGGTCCGCTCCCTGCGAACTGTGCGTGCTCTGCGCCGACGAGGGATGCCTCGACGCGACGCGGGCGGAGCAATGCCGCGCGCGCGTGGTGGTCGAGGTCGGCGGCGCCGGCATCACCGCGGCCGCCGAGGAAGTGCTGACGCGGCAGGGTGTCGAGATCGTGCCCGATCTCCTCGCGGGTGGTGCGAGCGATCTCGCGAGCGCGCTCGAGTGGCGCGGTGCGCGGCTCGAGCCTGGTTTCCGCAAGGACGACCTCGACGCGCACATCCGTCGTCAGATGACGCTGGCCGCGCGTCGCGTGCGCGTGGCGCGTGCACGGTTCGAGTGCGATCTCCGGACGGCTGCGATCTGCGTGGCGCTCGAGCGGATCGCGCGCGTGTACGACATCCGCGGCGTGTTCCCCTGACCTCCGGTGCGGCCGGGACGCGCTCGCTTCCTGGTCCGCGACGGTGAACGGAAGGCCAGGCGCAGGTACTACACTGCGCGCCATGACCATCTTCTCGAAGATCATCGCCGGCGAGATCCCGTGCCACCGCGTGTACGAGGACGAGCATGTGCTGGCGTTCCTCGACATCGGGCCTCTCTCGGATGGGCACCTTCTCGTCATCCCGAAGGAGGCGAAGGCGCAGATCGACGAGTTGAGCGACGAGAGCGCCGCGGCGATCGGCCGCGTGCTGCCGCGGCTCGCGCGCGCGGTGATGGCCGCGACCGGCGCAACGGCCTACAACATCCTCCAGAACAACGGCGCCGCCGCGCACCAGGCCGTGATGCATGTCCACTTCCACATCATCCCGAAGCTCGGGTCCGCGGGTCTCGGCGTCGGCTGGAACGCGGGCGCGCTCGAGCCGGCGCGCGCGGGTGAACTCGTCGCACGCATGAAGGCGGCCCTCTGACATGATCGCGACGCCGAGCCACGACTGGAACGCGCTTCCGTTGCCCGCGCTCTTCGATGCGCTCGCGCGGCGCGACGCCGAGGAGGCGGTCTCGCGTGCGCTCGTCGAGGATCTCGGCGGTGTCGGCGAGGCGTCCGGCGACATCACGAGCGCATGCGCGGTGCCCGCGGATCTCCGCGGCCGCGCCGTGATCGCGAGCCGCGCGGATGGCGTGATCGCGGGACTGCGCGTGGTCGAGATCGTCGCGCGTCGCGCGGGACTCGCGATCGCGTTGCACGCCGACGACGGCGAGCGCGTGCGGGCCGGATCGCAGGTCGCCACGATCGAAGGCCCGTTCCAATCGCTCCTTGCGCACGAGCGCACGATGCTCAACTTCCTCACGCTCCTTTCGGGAAACGCGACGCTCGCCGCGAGATTCGTCGCCCGTACCGATGGCACGCGCGCACGGATCTGCGACACGCGCAAGACGCTGCCGGGGCTGCGCACGCTGCAGAAGTACGCGACGCGTTGCGGCGGCGCGACGCTGCATCGGATCGGGCTGTTCGATGCGGTGCTCCTGAAGGACAACCATCTCGGCAGCTTCGCGTCGGGATCGCTCGCCGAGCGCGTGCGTGCTGCGGGTCGCGCTGCGCGCGCGCGGACACAGGTGTCGTTCGTCGAGTGCGAGGTCGACACGCTCGCACAGCTCGACGAGCTGCTCTCGCTCGAGCGCGGCGTGCTCGACATGGTGCTGCTCGACAACATGGGGCCCGATCTGCTTGCCGAAGCGGTTCGCCGGCGCGACGCACGCGCACCCTGGGTGCTGCTCGAGGCGTCGGGCGGCATCACGCTCGATTCGGTGGAGGCGATCGCGCGAAGCGGCGTCGATCGGATCTCGGCCGGCGCGATCACGCACTCGGCACCCGCGCTCGACCTCGGGCTGGACCTCGAGCTGGACCTCGAGCCCGGGATCGGCGACGGAGCGCCGCGCAGGAGCGTGCGATGACGCAGACACCGTTCGCGGACTGGGAGCCGATGCTTCGCGCTGCGTGCGACGCGACGGCGCTCTTCCGCCGGGTGGTGGCCCTCGAACGGACGGCATCGACGCAGGACGCGGACGAGACGCGTGCCGCCACCGTGGGCACGATCGTCACGGCGTGGAGGCAGACGGCCGGTCGCGGGCGCTTCGGCCGGCAGTGGAGCGACACGGCGACGCAGGGACTCGCAGTGACCGCCGTGATCGACGCGCAGCCCGCCGAGCGGCTCGTGATCGCGGCTGCGGTCGCTGCCGCGGAGGCCGCGGAGACGGCGCTCGGTGCACGCGTCGGAATCAAGTGGCCGAACGATCTCTTCGTCGCAGGTCGGAAGCTCGCGGGCGTCCTGATCGAGGTGCTTGGCGGTGTCGCACTCGTCGGGATCGGCATGAACATCTCGCAGACCTCCTTCGAGGGCGAACTCGAGTCGCGCGCCACGAGTCTCGCGATGCTCGGTGCGCACGCCGACCGGCTCGCGGTCCTCTGCACGCTCGTCGGTGCGCTCGACCGCGCCCTCACGGCGAGCGACGCGTGGCTTGTCGAACGGTTCCTCGAACGCGACGCGCTGCGTGGAACGCGCGCGCTGTTCGCGACGC
>JBEAQW010000200.1:0-14296 GCA_041163725.1 Planctomycetota bacterium | reverse complement strand
CGCCGTCGACCTGATCGGTGCTCGCGAGTCGACGCTCGATGAGCAGGTCGCGGAGCGTCGTGGGCTGCTGCTGCGCGGCGCGCTCGACGAGGTCGCGCATGCACGAGTCGAGCGTCGCCTGGTCGACGACGCCTCGCTCGACGAGGAGCTTTCCGAGGGCGGTGTCGAAACCCGATCCCGCGCGTGAGGATTCCGGCGACTGGCCCGCGCTGGTTCCAGCGCGCGAGCCCACGGTATCGCCGGCGGACGATTCCACCGAGGACGATGCGTGCGGCTGGCTGGGAGAGTCGGACACGGTTGATTCGGTCGTGATTCGGTCGAACGCGACGGTCGATCTCTTCGCTCGAGCCCGAAACCGCCTGTGGCTGCCCCGCGATCCGCCTGAAGGCCGGCTACGAGGTCCGCCGTTACCTGATGTATCGGTGAAGGCTTCGGGTGAGTCGAGGAGATTCACCCAACGCGGGGGGAAAGTCAAACCGCTTGTTCACCCGATCTCTACGCACGGCGAGGCCGAGCGGGTCCGCCCCGTGCGGGAGTGGGGCGGGAACTCGTATTCTGTAGGCCGTGACGGCTGGTTCCGAAGCACCGATATCCCCGATCAGCGGCCCGCCCATGGTGCTCGCGAGCGGCTCGCCGCGCCGCGTTGCGCTGGTTCGGGACGCCGGATTCGAGGTCGTCGTCCAGCCTGCAGACATCGACGACGCTTCGATCCGGCTCGGGCGCGTGCACGCGGCGGATGCGGCGACCGCGCTCGCCTACTTCAAGGCGCGACGGGTGGTCGAGCAGCGCAGGGCGGCGGGTGAACCTCCCTGCTGGGTGCTTGCCGCGGACACCGTGTGCGAACGCGACGGCGAGATCCTCGGGAAGCCGGTGGACCGTGTCCATGCGCGCGAGATGATCCGGTCGCTCGCGGATCGCGGGCACGGCGTGGTCACCGGTTGGTGCCTCCTGGGGCCAGCCGGAGAACGACGCATGGGGCGCGATGTCGCTTGGATCGAGATCGGAACGCTGCCGGTCGACGACTTCGAACACTTCCTCGTTGAAGGGAAGTGGGAGGGAAAGGCGGGGGGCTACAACCTGCCCGAGGTCGTCGCGCGGGGATGGCCGATCGTCTGTCGCGGCGATCCTGAGACCGTGGTGGGTTTGCCGATCGGTCGCCTGAAGCCCATCATCGAGCGAGCGTGGGGAGCGGGCCGATGACGGGTCCGATGACGAGTCCGATGACGAGTCCTTTCCTCACGATGCTCGCGTTGGTCGATCCCGCGCTCGAGGGGCGGGAACTCGGGCCCTGGCTCATGATTCCGGCGTGGATCACCGTGCCGCTGGCGGTGCTGATCGGCGTCGCGCTGGCGTGGTACTTCGTACGCCTCGGAAGATCCGATGTACCGCCCGAGCGGCGGATCGTGCGGCGCATGTCGATCGGTCTCGTGGCGTTCGGACTGGTCCCGTTCGTCAGGGGATTGAGTTTCGTCCACCCGCACGAGGATCGCATCGGGTTCGCGGTCGCGTGGTCGGCGGTGCTGCTGCTCGTCTGCCTGAGCCTGATGCTTGCGATCGTCGACTTCGTGCTGACGGCTCGTCGTGGCATGCGCGAGTTCCGCACGCTGCGCGACGAGACGCTCTCCGGGAAGGGGGGCGGCGATGGCGGGTGATCGAGGTCCGCTGCCTGCAGCCCTTTCGCCCGTGGCATGGCTTGCCGCGCGCGCCTATGGCGCCGCTGTCGCGCATCGCAATGCGCGGTTCGACCGCGGGTGGGGCGTGCAGTCGCTGGAGTTCGAGGGCCGTGCGGTGCCCGTCGTTTCGGTTGGAAACCTGGTGGCGGGCGGGACCGGCAAGAGCCCCTTCGTCGCATGGGTGGCGGGAGCGCTCCGTGACGCAGGCTCGCAGCCGGTCATCGCGCTCAGGGGATATCGCGCGGATGCGGCCGGCGTTTCGGACGAGGCTGCCGAGTACGCAACGACGGCGCCGGACGCCCGCGTCGTGGTCGGCGCGAGGCGCCGTGAGCGCCTGATCGAGTCGTTCGAGGCGTGGCGTCGCGGCGGCGAAGCGCAGGCGATCGCGCGCATGGTCGTCGTGCTCGACGACGGCTTCCAGCACCGCCGTCTTGCGAGGGATCTCGACATCGTGCTTGTCGATGCGTCGCGACCCGCGCTCGATGGCGATCTGCTGCCGAACGGGTGGCTTCGCGAGCACGGCGGCGGCATCGCGCGCGCCGGGATGGTGGTGCTGACCAAGGCCGACGATCCGCACGCTGCGGCGCGTGCCGCCGACCTCGTCGCGCGCGTACGGGGTCGTCCACACGACGCGGCGTGCGTGCACGCGTGGCGGGCGCTCGAACTGCGAGATGGCGATGGCGTGCATCGATGCGAAGTCGGCGCACTCTCCGGCAAGCGTGTGCTGAGTGCCTGCGCGCTCGGGAATCCCGCGCATTTCCACGGCATGGTCGCGGCGCATGCGGGCGAGGTTGCAGCGCGGATCTCGGCGCCGGATCACCGCGCGTTCACCGCGGCTCGCCTCGAGACGGCCGCGTCGTCCTGCGGTGCCGACTGCATCGTGATCTCGAGGAAGGACCTCGTGAAGCTCGATCGCGCGACCCGAGTGCCGCTCATCGTCCCTGAACTCGCGATCCGATTCGTCGCCGGCGAGGACGCGCTCCGCCGCTCGGTCGTCAGCGTCGCGACTCCCGGCTCGTCGTCGTGACGCGGAAGTCCGAGTAGGGGCGTCCGCTGCTGATCCACTGCCGGTCGCGGACCTCCTGCGTGGCGCGGGGTGTCGTCCGGAACATCGGGCGCGCGTCGATGTGAAGCGTCGGATCGTTCCGACCCGCGAAGTGCGAGGTGTCGAGCTCGCCGGCGCGGACGAGACCCGGCATCGGGCGCATCCGCTCGGGGATACGCGCGGAGCAGCCCAGTAGCGTGGCGACGGTCAGCCCGAGGGCGAGAGTGATTCGGCTCTTGGATTGTGGCACTCCCTGTTCCTCCGCCGGGAGCGTGGCGCGCGGGATGGCCGGGGCAAGAAAATGCCCCGAGGCTGCGGTTCAATCGGGGGTGGCTCCCGTCATAAGTCCTACAGACGCTCCAGCGCCCCAAATCGAGTCCGAGAAACTCATTCTTCTGCAAAGATTTATAGAGCATTGACTTCGGCATGAACTTGACGGCATACTCGCGATATCCCCCAAACGAACTGACCGACACTTGTGGTTGTCGGGAGGTTCGCCAATCGAGGTGTGAGATGGCCACCACCACGAAGAAAGATTTGATTGAGCGTGTCGCGTCCGAGACGGATTTGTCTCGGGCGGATGTCCGCCGTGCGGTGCAAAGTTTCCTCGATCATGTGATCGGAGAGCTCGCGCGCGGTAACCGTCTGGAATTCCGTGATTTCGGCGTGTTCGAGATCCGCGAGCGAGCGGGTCGCGTCGCCCAGAACCCCAAGACCCTCGAGCGAGTGGCGGTTCCGCCCCGCAAGAGTGTCCGGTTCAAGGTGGGGCGCCTGATGCAGCAGTCGCTCGACGACGGAACCGTCGTCATCGAGCGTAAGGCTGTTGCGGACGAGTGATTCCGGGCGGCGGAACTTCCGTCGCGAACAACTGGATGGTCGAGCAGGGTGCCTTCCGAAAGGGCACCCTGCTCGTTTTTCGTCACATGGCGGCGAGGCCGTGGCCGGGTGGGAATCCTGTCGGCAGGCTTCCCCTCGGGGCCGGGTCGGATAGTCTCACGCCGTGAGCGATGAAGCCCAGAAGTTCTCCTCGATGACCGACCAGGCCGCCGGCGGCGGGCGAAGCGGCCGCGGCGGGCGCCGCGGACGGCCCGAGGGAATGAACGAGCTGCAGCGACGCGATGTCGCGTCCCTCTTCGGCGCCGAGCCACCGGTCGCGCTCGAGGCCGAGATGGGCCTGCTCGGCGCGATCATCTGGGATCCCAAGGTCGTCGGCGATGTGGTCGGCGTCGTGCGGAGCGGCGAGGACTTCTCGTCGCCGCGGCATGGCCGCATCTTCGATGCGATCGTCGAACTCTACGACCGGCATGCGACCGTCGACATCGTGCTGCTGAACCAGCTTCTCACCGACCGCGGGCTCGTCGAGGCCGTCGGTGGGCTCGACTACATCGTGCAGCTCGCCGAAGGCGTGCCGAGCGCGGCGAACGCCGTGCACTGGGCGCGCGTCGTCCGCGAGAAGGCGACGATGCGCGAGCTGATCTCGGCCGCGGGCGAGATCCTCGAGGAGGTGCATACCTCGCGCACGCCCGCGCAGAACATGCTCGAGAGCGCGGAGCAGAAGATCTTCCGCATCGCGCAGAAGCGCGAGAACGGAGTCGTCTCGACGGCGAGCGAGCTCGTGCACGAGACCATGCGGCTGATCGACCAGAGCGAGGGCGCGGGCTTCATGGGCGTACGCTCGGGCTATGCCCAGCTCGACGAGATGACGAACGGACTGCAGAAGGGCGAGATGCTCATCCTCGCCACGCGTCCGTCGATGGGAAAGACCGCGCTGGCGCTCAACCTGCTGCAGCAGATCGCGCAGGGCGGCGTGTCGAGCGTGATGTTCAGCCTCGAGATGGGCAAGCAGCAGCTGATCCAGCGCATGCTGTGCGCGCTCGGCGGGATCGACGCACAGCGGCTGCGCAAGCACATGCTCGGGAGCGACGACTACCGGCGGCTGATGGCCGCCTGCGGCGAGATCTCGAAGCTTCCGATCTTCATCGACGATACGCCCGGACTGTCGCTGCTCGCGATGCGGTCGAAGGCGCGGCGTCTGAAGGAGCGCTACGGGATCGGCTTCGTCGCGATCGACTACCTGCAGCTCATGAGCTCGGGGTCGCGCGTCGAGAGCCGTCAGCTCGAGGTGAGCGAGATCTCGCGCGGCATCAAGGCGATGGCGCGCGAGCTCGATGTGCCCGTGCTCTGCCTCTCGCAGCTGAACCGCGCCGCCGAGCAGCGCGAGGGCCACCGCCCGCGCATGAGCGATCTCCGCGAGTCCGGCTCGATCGAGCAGGACGCCGACGTGGTGATGATGCTCCACCGCGAGGACTACTACCACCGCGGCGATCCGAACTGGGCCGATGAGAACCCCGACAAGGTGGGTACCGCGGAGCTCATCCTCGCCAAGCAGCGCAATGGCCCCACGGGCATCGTCGATCTCGTCTGGGACGGCTCGACGACGAGCTTCAAGAGCCGCTCGTACGCGATGCCTCCCGAGGGTGGCTTCGATGGGCCGCGACGCGTGTCGGCGCCGACGCGCATGCGCGTGGTCGAGGAGCCTTCGGACGATCTGCCGATCTAGCACGGCGTTGCATCTGGCCGGCGCGGTCTCTCAATCCGACGGAGCGGCGCGTCGCGCTGCAATGGCGTTCCGGCTGCCGCGTTACGCTGCCCATGGCCCGCGGGGGTACCGCTGTCTGCATGGCTGAAGCGAACGACCATGATCCGGCCGAGCTGCAGGAGCTCCTTCGCCGCGCGGCGCGGGGCGACTCGGATGCGTGGCGCGGCGTGGTCGCGCTGTTCGCGCCGCGCGTGTTCGGATTGCTGCGGGCGCAATGCCGCGATCCGGAGCTCGCGGAGGAGATCGCGCAGTCCACCTTCTGCACGCTCGCGGCCAAGATCGGCGTCTATGTCGAAAGCGGACGGTTCGAGTCGTGGGTGTTCAGGATCGCGACGAACCGGCTTCGCGACGAGATGCGTCGGCGCGCGCGTCATGCGAAGCCGATGGACAGCGAGCCGATGGCTGCGCTGCCGTCGCGAGGCTCGCGTCCGGAGGGACTGGAGGAGGGGGAGGTCAGGGACCTGCTCTCGCGCGCAATGGCCAGGCTTGGAGAGTCGGATCGCGAGATCGTGGAACTCCGGCACACGGGCGGAATGAGCTTCAAGGCGTTATCAGACTTCTACGGTGAACCGATCGGAACACTGCTCGCGCGGCATCACCGTGCCCTCCGCAAACTTCGGGGGTTTCTCGAGGAACTCGGGGTTCGGGCGGACGATCTGGAGGGCGACGCGTGATGGGACCATTCCGATCGCAACGCCATGCCGACGGCGAATCTGCGTCGAATCCACGCGGCGTGGTGCAATCGTCCCCGAACCGTGCCGTTTCGCCTTGGTCGGCCTCGGGACTCGAGCAAGACTCCCAGGTCGCGCATCACGGCGTAGAGAAGGTCGAACGATGACTTCGCCCCATGACAACTTCGAGCGGGAGTTCGACGCGGAGGGTTCCGAGTCCGGGCTTTCGCAACCCATTCCGAGCGAGTTGGCCGGCCTTGGCCGCCTGCTCGATGCGCGTGGACGCGCGGAGCGGAGCGGACTCTCGGCCGAGGCACTCGAACGCATCTCGGCGCTGAGCGACCTGCAGCTGCCTGTCGAGGGCGGCTCGCCCGTGGTGATCGCCCGGATCGATGGAGGCGGCGCCCCGCGCATCGGAAGGTTCTGGCGGACGGCGGCCCTCGCGGCAGCCATCATCGCTGCGATCGGCGGCGGGCTCCTGTTTCTGCGCGGCGGCGACGCATCGGACAAGTCGGCGAACGACGCGGTTCTTGCGGATGGAAGTGGATCGGATGGTGTCGCGCCGATCGCACCGCGCGTCACGGTTCCATCGCTCGATGCGCTCGCCGCGAAGGTTGCGCCCGAGCATGTCGAGCGCGCGCTCGCGTCGGCGACCGTCTCCGCGAGTCCAATGGTCGTGGCGCTCGCCGGCCGCGGCGCGTCCGGCGACTTCGCCTTCGATGCTTCCTTCGAGGTCTCCTTCGAGGGACTCCGCTCCCACGGACTCGACGACGGCCTCGCGGCGGATCTCTCCGCGGATTGGGAGCCATTGCTCGGCAACGCGTCGTTCCTTGACGGTGGGGCCGTGACCTACGAGGATCTTTCGGCGGAATTCGCGGCGCTCGCAGCGCCCGCGTCGTTCCGATGAACGCGCGCCGCTCCTCTCGGAGCGCGTGCGAGCGAGCATGCGTTGAGACCCCCGAATCGTGAAGTCACCCATGCACCCGATCGCCGCAGTCATCCTCGAAGCCCGCACCTTGCGCGTTCCGCTGCTTCTCGCCGCGGTCGCATGCGCGACCTGCATCGGTTCGCGGCAGGTCGCGGCGGATGCCGGCGCGGAGCGCGCGCTCCATGATGGGAGCGGGCGCCTCGCGGCCGGGCAGGACGCGCGTGGGGCGCAGGATGAACGCGACGCGCAGGAAGATCGTGCGGGAGACCGCGCGCGTCGCGGCTCGCGTCGGACCGCTCCGCTTCCGCCCGATTGGCCGCGTGCTGGCGGATTCGGGCCGAGGGGCGGTGACCGGCTTGGCGTCGAGGGACTGGTCGATGGGCTCGTCGGCGGTGGCGCCGACGGCTTGGCCCGGCGCGAACTGACGGACGAGGATCTGGCGCGGGTCGTCGAGGTCGCTCGAGAAGTTTCGCCCGAGTGGGGCGATGGGCTCGCCGCGCGGCGAGAGCAGTCGCCCGATCAGTTGCGCGTGCTGCTGCGGACCTCCGGTCGGCGGTTGCTCGGACTTGCCGCGCTGAAGGAGCGCGCGCCCGAGGTCTACGCCGCGAAGATCGCGGAACTGAAGGCGCAGGCCGTGACCGAGCGCGTGGCAAGCGAACTCCGTCGTGCGGAGGAAGCCGTCGAGGCCGTGTCCGGACAGGGTGCGGCGAGAGAGGCGGCCGAGGCGCGCGTCGCGGAACTCGAACAGCGGCTTTCTGCGGCCGCCGCGTCGCAGATCGATGCCACGCTCGCCGCGCGGCGCGCGGAGATCGAGGCGCTCGAGCAGCGGCTTGCCGCGATCCGCACCGAAATCGCCCAGGACGAGCGTGCGCGCGATGCGATGGCCGAGGAGGTCGTCGAACGCATTCGCAGCAGGCGGGCCGGCGGGAGTGATCGGCGTGGTCCGTCGCGTGACGACGCGCGCGAGTGATGCGGGTCACCCGCCTGCGCCGGTGACGGCGGGCCGCTCACGGTGCGTTCCGCACTTCCCCGATCGTCGTCCACTACATTGCAGGCATGTCGGGAGCCGCCCTTGTCCCCAGCACGAACGCGCCGCGACCGCGTGAGCGTCTAGGCCC
The DNA here is from genome assembly GCA_041163725.1 of Planctomycetota bacterium. Classification (GTDB taxonomy): domain Bacteria; phylum Planctomycetota; class Phycisphaerae; order Phycisphaerales; family SM1A02; genus QWPT01. The sequence continues at coordinate 6,262 of JBEAQW010000200.1, read as the reverse complement.
TGCCGGGCGCGTTGGGCTCGGCGTGCTCGCGGCCATGCTGCTCGCGTGCATCGCCACACTTCCCTGGTCGATGGGTTCCGTCGAGATCGGCGCGACGCGTATGTCGAGATACGAGGCGTCGAACCTCTCGCTCAACCTGCTGCCGCCCGTTTGGAAGGAACTCGACGGAGCGGACGCCGAGCGGCTCGCGGCGGCGGAGGCCGCGGGGCAGTACATCCCCGGACGCGTGCTCGGAACGGACCGGCTCGGTCGTGATGTGCTCGCGCGCCTGCTGGCGGGTGGGTCGATCAGTCTGCTCGTCGGACTGAGCGCCGCGGCGATCGCGGTGCTGGTCGGAACCATCTACGGCTCGGTCGCAGGCGCGGTGGGAGGCCGCGTCGACGCGGTGCTCATGCGGATCGTCGACATCCTCTTCGGATTGCCGTCGATCCTGCTCGTCGTGCTGCTCGCGGTGGCGGTCGATGGAGTGATCGAGCGACGGGGCGCGGATCTCTCCGCGGGCGTGCGGCAGGCGATCAACATCTCGACCCTGCTCATCGCGATCGGCGGCGTGAGCTGGCTCACCATGGCGCGTGTGATCCGGGGTCAGGTGATGTCGCTGCGCGCGAAGCCGTTCATGGAGGCGTGCCGCGCGATCGGCGTCGGGGCTCCGCGGCAGTTCGTGTCGCATCTGCTTCCGAATCTCGTCGGTCCGATCGCGGTCTATGCGGCGCTCGCGGTGCCGGCGGCCATCCTCTCCGAGAGCTTCCTGTCGTTTCTCGGAATCGGAGTCCGCGAACCTCTGCCCAGCTGGGGCAACATGGCCGCGGATGGCCTCGGGGAACTGAATACGGTCGACAGCCGGTGGTGGCTGCTGGTCGCGCCGTGCCTTGCGATCGCACTCACGCTCGTCGCGCTCAACTTCCTCGGCGACGAGCTGCGGGAGCGATTTGATCCGATGCGTGGCCGAAAGGTCGCGTGAACCTTCGCCCGGAGCGGTTAGTATGCGACCCCCGCGGATGACCGCGGCGAGGTCTACACCATGAACAACCGCTTTGGCTTCAAGGACTTCATCCAGATCGTGCTGCTCGCGGCGGTGCTCGTGATGGTCTTCCTCCAGATGACCCAGCGCGACCGCGACCGCGTGCTGCAGCAGGACATGCTCGCCAAGCTCGGCGCGATCGAGAAGAAGCTCGCCAGCGGCATCGTCGCGGCGGGCCCGGTCCGCGCCGAAGGGCCGCGGACCGAGCAGTCGCGCAGCGAGTCGTGGGCGCGACCGGGCGTGAAGATCGAGTGGCAGGAGCCGTGGGAGTTCGCGAGCGATCCGCGCCGCCAGCCGGGCTTCGCCGAGGGCGGCGAGTTCACGGAGATCTTCGAGGGACAGCCGGCCAAGATCACCCCGTACCTCTCGACCGACGTGTACGGCCGCCGCGTGATCGACCGCGTGGTCGAGAGCCTCGGCGCCTACGACCCCGACACCCTCCGCTTCCGCGGACTGATGGCCGCGGCCTGGCAGCAGGATCCGGCCGGCATGTGGGTGCGCGTGCGCCTGCGCGACGGGCTGCGCTTCTCCGACGGCGAGCCGGTGACGGCGGAGGATGTCCGCTGGACCTTCCAGGACTTCATCTTCAATCCGTCGATCGAGGCGGAGCGGAGCCGTTCGCTCCTCGATCAGGTCGAGGATGTGAAGGTGATCGACGACCTCACCGTGGAGTTCGTGTTCAACAAGGCGCTGTCGTTCAACCTGCAGTCGGTGCTTGGGAACTATGTGCTTCCGAAGCACTTCTACTCGAAGTTCGAGCCGTCGCAGATCAACAGCTCGACGGGACTCCTGATGGGCTGCGGTCCGTACCGCCTCGAGCGGCTCGATCCCTCCGAGCAGTGGGCGCCCGGGCAGGATGTCGTGCTCGTGCGCAACGAGGGCTACGCGGGTCCGCGTTCGCCCCTCGATGCGCTGCGCTTCAAGGTCGTTCAGGACGAGCTGCCGCGTCTCGTCGCCTACCGCAACGGTGAAGGCGACATGATCATCCCGTCGAGCCCGCAGTTCGTGAAGGTCACGAAGGAGCCGGGTTGGGACGACGACAACCACTCGCTCAACTGGATCAACATGCGGTCGGGCTACTCGTTCATCGCGTGGAACGGCGGTCCGCGCAACGGGCGGCCCACGCCGTTCGGCGACAAGCGCGTGCGGCGGGCGATGACGCTCTGCCTCGACCGTGAGAAGATGATCCGTGACTGCTGGGAAGGCATCGGCGAGGTCGCCAAGGGCTCGGTGAATCCCGAGAGTCCTGCGTCGGATCCATCGCTGAAGCCGTGGCCGTTCGATCCGGAGAAGGGCAAGGCGCTGCTCGCCGAGGCCGGCTGGATCGACCGCGACGGCGACGGCATCCTCGAGAACGAGAAGGGCCAGCCCTTCAAGTTCGAGTTCACGCGCTCCGGAAGCGGCGAGCTCGCCGAGCGCATCTCGAACTTCGTGAAGGACAGCTACTCGAAGGTCGGCATCGTGGTCGAGGTGCGCGTGATCGACTGGTCGGTCATGCAGGAGATCGCGAAGAGCCGCGACTTCGACGCTCTGACGATGGGCTGGTCGGCGAGCGCTCCCGAGAGCGATCCGCGCCAGATCTTCCACTCGGAGTCGATCAAGGAGGGCGGCGACAACTTCGTGCAGTGGAGTTCGCCGAAGGCCGACGAGCTCATCGACCGGATCCGCGCGACGATGGACGACGCCGAGCGCATGCAGGTGTGGCACGACTTCGAGGCGACGCTGCACGACGAGCAGCCGTACACCTTCATCCGCATCTCGCCGTGGCTGCGCTTCGTGAAGAAGTCCGTCGGCAACGTGCAGACCCACAAGTCGGGACTCGAACCGTGGGAGTTCTTCCGTCTCGAGAGCGTCCCCACCCCGGGCAACTGATCGGATGCTGACCTACATCGTCCGCCGCCTTCTGCTGATGATCCCGACGGTGATTGGAATCACCTTCGTGGTGTTCCTGCTGCTCGCGCTGTCTCCGGGCGGCATCGGTGCGGCGCTGACGGTGTCGGGCGGTCAGCAGGACGCGTCGAAGGCGGCGATCCTCCAGGCGTACCTCGAGGACCGCTACGGACTCAACGATCCCGTGCTCGTGCAGTACGGGCGCTGGCTGCACCGGATCTCGCCGGTCAAGTTCGGCACGCGCGACCAGGTGACGCCTGCGGGCGAACTGCTGAGCGCACCGAAGGAGATTCCCGATCCGCCGCTGATCGGCTGGATCGGCGGACCGCTCGCCGAAGCGGAGGTCGCGGCCGCGGTCGCGGAACTCGTCGGTGCGGACGGCATCGCACTCGATGGCGACGGGACCGAGCTGCGTCAGCGCGCCTACCGCAAGGTCGCCAACGACGCGCTCACGGCGCGCTCGCGCTACCTCGCGGCGAAGCGCACCTTCGAGAGCACGCTCGTCGATTACGCGACCGCGGCGGATCGGGCGGACCTGCTCGATCGGAAGGGGAAGATCATCCTCGATCGCATCGAGCGCGAGTCGCCCGATCGCGCGAACGCCGCGTGGGCGAAGGTCGAGGCCGATGGCGTCGCGATGCGCGCGGCGTGGTTGCGCGCGGCAGTGGCGCGCGAGCACCTCGCGAAGGCGTTCGGCGAAAAGGCGTTCCCCGAGGCAGGGTTTCCGGTGATTCCCGGAGTCGTCTCAGTCGGCGCACCCGACCTTGGAACGGCCTTCTCGAAGAGCCGCCCCGTGGGCGAGCTGATCGGCGCGGCGCTGCCGGTGACGCTTCTCCTCAACCTGATCGCGTTCCCGATCATCTACCTCGTGGCGATTCCGTCGGGCATCCTCGCGAGCGCGCGCTCGGGGTCGCTGTTCGACAAGGCTTCGGGTGCGCTGTTTGTGGCGCTCTGGTCGATTCCGACCGTGTGGGCGGGCGTGCTCGCGATCGGATACCTCGCGAACAAGCAGTACCTCGGCTGGTTCCCGGTGGCGGGGCTGCATGATCGCGGAGCGGACTCGTGGACCTTCCTCCCGGGCGTCCAGTACGGCGGCGCGTGGGAGATGGGCTGGCTGCTCGACACGCTCTGGCACATCGTGCTGCCTGTCGGCTGCCTCGTGTACGGCGGTTTCGCCGTGCTGTCGAAGCAGACGCGTGCGGCGATGCTCGACAACTTCAACGCCGACTATGTGCGCACGGCGAAGGCGAAGGGCGTCGCGCGCAAGGATGTGGTGATCCACCATGTCTTCCGCAACAGCCTGCTGCCGCTGATCACGATGTTCGTCACGGTGTTCCCCGCGACCCTCGCGGGATCGGTCGTGATCGAGCGCATCTTCTCGGTGCCGGGCATGGGTTCGCTCATCATCGAGGCGATCACGCAGCGCGACCGCGAGCTGATCCTCGCGAACACCTTCATGGTGGCGTGCGTCAACCTGACCGCGCTTCTCCTTGCAGACATCCTCTATGCGGTCGCGGATCCGCGGGTGAGCTATGAGTGAGCCGCGAAGCGACATGCCGGCCGCGATCAGCGGCATCGACGCGATGCGCGGCGTGGGCGCCGCTGCCGCGAAGGGCTTCTGGGCGGATGCGTGGGACCGCGTCGTCGCGCGCATCGGTGCGCGTCTCGCGCTCGCGTGGATCGGGGCGATCGCGTTCTTCGCGGTGTTCGCGCCGGTGCTGGCGAACGCACATCCTCTGCTTCGGTCGAATACGACGACGGGGGAGTGGGATTCGCCGCTCTGGCAGAGCCTCGGCTCGATCGACCTGCTGCTGCTCGCCGGCGCGGTGGTCGGGGTGCCCTTCGTCTTCATGCCGCTCGCGCTGTCGCAGCGGCTCGATGTGGGGCTGCGCTCGACGCGGCTCGGGCTGATGCTGCTCGTCGCGCTGCAAGCGGGTGCGACCGCGGTGATCGCAGGCGCGATCTCGTCGTGGTCGAAGGACATCGATAGCGCGGACTGGATCCGGTCGCTCGGCTCCGAGGACTGGTTCCCGTGGGCGGCGAGCGGAGTGGTCGGTGTGCTCGCGGCGGGCTTCGCGGCGGCGATCGCGGGGATGCGCGGCATCCGCGGCGCGCTGATCGTGCTCGCGGCGGTGGTCGCGGTGACGGCGAGCGCCTCGCGCTGGACCGAGCGGCTCCCGAACTTCGACACCTACGACCGCCAGGAGGCGTCGGGCGAGTACGCGATGGTGTACACGCTCATCCCGTTCTCACCCGACTTCTACCGGTCGGACATCTATGTCCTCCCGCCGCTCTCGAATCTCGGCGAGGAGGTCGCGGCGATCAAGGACGCGCCGGTCGGACAGCGCACGATGCTGCTCGGAAGCGATGCGATCGGCAAGGATGTGCTGTCGCAGATGCTCTGGGCGTGCCGCCTGTCGATCTCGATCGGCCTCGTGTCGACCGGACTCGCGGTGCTGATCGGCGTCACCATGGGCGCGATCATGGGCTACTTCGGCGGCTGGATCGATCTCTTCCTCTTCCGCGTGGTGGAGATCTTCATGGCCATTCCCGTGCTGTTCCTGCTGATCGTCGCGGCGGCGGTCCTTCCGCGCAACACCTACATGATGATGGCGATCATCGGCTGCGTGACATGGACCGGTGCGGCGCGATTCACGCGCGCGGAGTTCTACAAGCTGCGGAGGCAGGACTTCGTGCAGGGCGCTCAGGCGGCGGGGCTTCCGCTGCGCAGCGTGCTGTTCCGGCACATGCTTCCGAACGGCGTGACGCCCGTGCTCGTCGACGCGAGCTTCGCGGTCGCGGCGGCGATCATCGCGGAGGCGACGCTCTCCTTCCTCGGGCTCGGGCCCGATGGTCAGGCGTCGTGGGGCAAACTGCTCTCGAGCGCCACCGGTACGACGGGCACCTTCGTGTGGTGGCTCGCGATCTTCCCGGGCTTCGCGATCTTCTTCACGGTGCTCAGCTACAACATGCTTGGTGAGGCGATGCGCGACGCGATCGATCCGAAGCTGCGAAAGGCGGCGCACTGATGGAGGCCGCACCGACGACGAATCCCGCGCCCGCCGCGGGTCGGACGAAGCCCGTGCTCGAGGTCGCCGATCTTGCGGTGAGCTTCGCGAACTCCGCGGGCGGCCCGCGCATCCAGGCGGTCGCCGGCGTGTCGATGACCGTGCACCCGAACCAGACGCTCGCGGTCGTGGGCGAGTCGGGCTGCGGCAAGAGCGTGACGGCGATGAGCACGATGCAGCTCATCCCGCGTCCGCCGGGGCGGTTCGACCGCGGATCGATCCTGTTCGAGGGGCGCGACATCCTGTCGTTGCCGGAACGCGAGATGCTCGCGATCCGCGGCGG
>JBEAQW010000199.1:0-8143 GCA_041163725.1 Planctomycetota bacterium | reverse complement strand
GCACCTTCGCGGGCGCGTACGAGCTCGGCGGCTCCATCGCGACGAACGCGAGCACCTGGAGGAGATGCGACTGGATCATGTCGCGGATCGCGCCCGTCTGGTCGTAGAAGCCCGTGCGCTGTCCGACCGACACCGTCTCGGCCGCGGTGATCTGCACATGGTCGATGTACTGCCAGTTCCACAGCGGTTCGAAGATCGTGTTCGCGAAGCGCAGCGCGAGCAGCGACTGCACCAGCTCCTTCCCGAGATAGTGGTCGATGCGGTAGATCGACTCCTCCTCGAACGCGCGGCCGAGCGTGCGGTTCAGGCTCGCGGCGCTCGAGGCGTCGTGGCCGAACGGCTTCTCCACGATGATGCGCTGCCAGCTCTTCGCGCCCGGATCGAGCGAGCACCAGCGCTTGCCCTCGGTGACGAAGCCGGCCGCGTCGATCTGCTCGACGATGGGCTCGTAGAGGCTCTCGGCGACCGACATGAAGAAGAGCAGGTTTCCGCGCGTCCCCCGCTGCTCCGCGAGTTCGGCGAGGCGGGACTCGAGCGGACCGTAGCAGTCGGCCTTCACCGCATCTCCCGCGAAGTAGTGGATGCGCTGCGCGAACTCGGTCCACTTCGCGTCGTCGAAGCCCTTCGCCTGCTTCGCGACCCAGGGCTTGAGCTCGTCGCGCCACTGGTCATCGGACTTCTGCGTGCGCGAGACGCCGAGGATCGTCGTCGCCGCGTGCAGCTGGCCGAGGACATGCATCTCGTACATCGCGGGAATGAGCTTGCGCGAGGTGAGATCGCCCGAGGCGCCGAAGATGACGAGGATGCAGGGATCGGACTGCGACATGATGGAGGGAAGGTAGCGGCTTCGGTCGGGGCCGCGGGGTCGGTGATGACCTAGGTTCCGGGGGTCGAACCTAGAAGCGGGGATGGCATCGCGCGACCACCGCGCGCTTGCGGTCGTCGACATGCGTGTAGATCGTCGTGGTCTCGACGCTCGCGTGACCAAGCAGCTCCTGCACGGCGCGGAGGTCGCAACCACCGCGCAGCAGATCCGTCGCGAAGCTGTGCCGCAGCCAGTGGGGGCTGACATCGGGCAAGCCGACGAGCTTCGCGTACTTCTTCACGATCTGCCAGAGCGCGACATGCTCGAGGGGCTTGCCCCGCACCGACACGAAGAGCCGGTGATCCGCACGCCGCTCGTCTCCCGCGACGATCTCGGCGCGCTGGCCGGCGATCCATCGCTCGACCGCCTGCGCGGCGGGCTGGCCGGCGGGGACGATGCGCTCCTTGTTCCCCTTTCCCAGGACCTTGATGGTGCGCTGCCGCGGGTCCCACACGTTCAGCCGAAGCTCGCAGAGTTCGGTCGCGCGGAGCCCCGACGCGTAGAGCAGTTCGAGAATCGCGCGATCGCGCTGCCACAGCGGGCCGTTCTCCGAGCATGGCGACTCGATCAGACGCACCACCTGGTCGGGACTCAGGAAGTCCGGCAGCTGGAACGGGCGCTTCGGGCGGTCGACGAGCTTCGCGGGATTGTGACTCGTCCGTCCACGCTCCGCGAGGAACTTGAAGAAGCTCTGCATGCAGGCGATCTTGCGATGGACCGAGCTCGCGGAGAGGTTCCGCGAGCGCTGCGCGTGGAGATAGCCGACATGCGCCTGCAGGTGCGCGGGAGTGACCTCTTCAGGCGCGCGAACTCCCTCGCGCTCGAGGAATGCCACCAGGTCGTCGAGATCCCGCTCGTAGGCGGCGGCCGTGTGCTTCGAGTGATTCCTCTCGACGCGGTGGTAGAAGAGGAAGTCCCGCCGCGCCTTCGAGAAGCCCTCGGATTCCGCCGCGGTGTTCTGCGGGGCGATCGGGACGCGTGTCCGCCGGACTTCGGCGGCCTGCTGCGTGCTGGTCGGCGTGAGGTCTGGCTTCAGCGAGGCGCGAGGCGTCCGTCGCGGACGGCGCGCCGGAGCGGGCGACGGGGATGCAGTGATCTCCTGGCCGCCTGGGACCGGGTTGCCGGAGCCGTGGTTCCTCGTGTCTGTGCGATGACCATTGCCGTCCGTCTTCATGCGCGCTTCCTCACTTCCCGCGCCTGTCATCGGCAGGAACGGTGACCGGGCGGAGGCAATCGGGGCGGCACACCCCTTGCTCCATGAGGGTTGCTCGCGTTGGGCAGGAGGCCCGATGCAGGTTGGTTAGGCAAGGAGTGCCTTTGATGCAAGTCGTTACAAATACGATGTTTGCGACGCTTCGACTCGTGCAGCCCGATGTGCCGGCTGCCCCGCGAACCGCGCAGGAAGTGCCGAGCGCGGGCGCACTTGATGCCCATTTCCGCGCGGCCAATGCTGCGGAGGGCTGGCTCATCCCCGCGCGAAACCGCCCTACCGGCTGCCTCTGGCGGCTCCACCGCGCCCCTTCGATCACTGGCCCGCGGGTTGCTCCCTCCACCCACCTTCACCTCGAAGGAGCGACCGCATGAACTACGGCTTCTACCTCTCGACCGCCGGCGCGATCACCAGCATGCGCCGCCTCGACACGGTCGCGAACAACCTCGCCAACTCGAACACCGTCGGGTTCAAGGCGGACATCATGTCGATGACCGCCCGCCTTCCCGAGAACCTCGAGAACGGCGGGATCTACAGCGATACCAACGCGGCGCTCGACGCCCTCGGCGGCGGAACGCTGTTCCTGCCCAACCAGATCGACCTGTCGCAGGGAGCGCTTCGCCGGACCGACAACCCGCTCGATGCCGCGATCGAAGGCGATGCCTTCTTCATGCTCGAGTCGCCCGAAGGCGGCGCCGACCGGCTCCTGACCCGCGCCGGCGCGTTCGCCCGCGACGCGGCCGGCCGACTCGTGCTCGCGACGAGCGGCACGGCGGTGCTCGGCGAGGATGGAAAGCCCATCGTGCTGTCCGACGATCTCGCGAGCGTGCGGATCGATGCACGCGGCCGCGTGTTCCAGGGTGAGAGCGAGATCGGCAAGCTCGCGCTCGTGACCCCCGACAGCACCGCGAACCTCCGCAAGGAGGGACGCGATGCGATCCGGCTCCTCGGAGGCCGCACGAACGACGCGTCGGCCGACGCGTCGGTGCACCAGGGCCATGTCGAGGAGAGCACCGTCGACCCGGTCGCGGCGCTCGCCGAACTCGTGAAGGTCTCGCGCAGCCTCGAGTTCTCGACGCGCCTCATGCAGACCCAGGACCAGATGACCGGACGCCTGATCGACACCTTCGGACGCTTCAGCTGATTCGAGACGACCTCTCGAGGATGAACCCATGAGCTACATCGCACTCAACACCGCAGCCACCGGCCTCTCGGCGCTCTCGACGAGCCTGGATGTGACCGCCAACAACCTCGCGAACGCGAACACGACCGGCTTCAAGAGCTCGCGCGTGAACTTCGAGGACCTCTACTACCAGGAGCTCGCGCAGCCCGGCATCTCCGCCGGCGCCGCGGTGCAGCGCCCGACCGGCCTCTATGTCGGCCTCGGCACGCGCGCGGCCGGCACGCAGCTGAACTTCGCGCAGGGTGCGACCGAGACGACGAACCAGCCGTTCGACCTCCTCATCGAGGGCGACGGCTTCTTCGAGGTCGAGCTGCCGGACGACATCAGCGAGGGCCGCGGCTACACGCGCGCGGGCAACTTCACGCTGAACTCGGAAGGCGAGCTCGTCATGGCGAACTCGCCGGGCTTCCGCGTGCGCGCGGACTTCACCGTGCCGCCCGAGGCGACCGATGTGTCGGTCGGCACCGACGGCGTGGTGAGCGCGATGCTTCCGGGGTCGGTCGAGCCGACCGAGCTCGGCCAGCTCACGCTCGTCCGCTTCATCAACCCCGCCGGCCTCGAGAGCCGCGGAAGCAACATCTACACGCAGACCGAGGCGAGCGGCGAGGCGATCGAGTCGAACCCCGGCGAGGAGGGCGCTGGCTTCATCCGCCAGGGTGCGCTCGAGGCGTCGAATGTCGACCCCGTGACGGAGCTCGTGACCCTCATCAAGACGCAGCGCGTGTTCGAGATGAACAGCCAGGTCATCCAGGCTGCGAACGAAGCGCTCCAGAACATCTCGAACATCCGCGCCTTCTGACGCATGACGCGAGGAACCCGAACCATGCAGCTCGTACGAAACGCCCTCCGCATCGCCGCCGTGCTGCTCTGCGCGGGAAGCGCCGCAGGCGACACGGTCACGCTGGTGCCGTCGGTGCGCATCGCACCCGGCGCCGAGTTCACGCTCGCCGAGATCGCGTCGCTCGATGGCGATGCGGCGCGGGCGCTCGCGGAGGTGCGCGTGGGTCGCGGCGAGACGGGCGCGTTCGAACTCGGTGCGGAGCGCATCCGCCAGAAGCTCGTGGTCGCGGGCGCCGACATGCGCCGCATCGAGATCCGCGGTACGCGGACGGTCGTGCGGCCGCTGCGCGCGGTCTCGCTCGGTGCGGCATCGACTCCACCGTCGCATGAGGCGCCGGTCGCTGCGGCGGAACCGGGATCGCGCATCGTGGATCCGAACGAGCTCGCGGGCACCGGATCGGCGCTTGCGGTGATGTGCGAGATGGTCGCCAACGCGTTCGGTGACGACGCGGGCACGCTTCGGCTTGAATTCAGCGAGGAGCAGCTCTCGAAGATCGCGCCGCGCGAGGGCTGCCGCTACGAGGTTGCGCGCCGGTCGCTGCTGCGCACCTCGCGCATCGAGTTCGAGGTCGTGATCCACGAGCCGTCGGGCGACGAGATCCGCACGCGCGTCCGCGCGACGCCGCGCCTCGAGCGCAAGGTCGCGGTCGCACGCGAGGACATCCGCCGCGGAACCACCGCGAACGACGGACTGGTCGCGCTGGAGACGCGCCTGCTTCCGCTCGCCGACGCCGACGACGCGGCCGAGCCGCGCGCGCTCGCCGGCGCGGACTTCGCGCGCAGCGTGAAGGCGGGAGACATCATCGAGCGCACCGACCTTGTCCGGCCCGCGGAGATCAAGCGTCGCGACGCGGTCACCGTGCGCCGCGAGATCGGAGCCATCGTCATCGAGCTCGACGCCATCGCCCTCGAGGACGGGGCGATCGGCGACACCATCGCATTCGAACGCATCGACGGAACCAGCCGCAGCCGCAGCCGCGACGCGCGGTCGTTCACCGCGGAGGTCGTCGGCCCCGGCCGCGCCGTGATCCGCTGAAAGGAAGAGGAAACGCCATGTCCGCCACCCTGCTTCTCGCCCTCTGTCTCGCCGCCGACACGCCCGTGTCGTCGCCGCTTCCGGCTCCATCGACGCGCGTCATGCGCGACGACGAGCTGCCGCGCAAGCGCTCGACGGTGTCGGGGACCGCGGCCGCGATCGCCTCGCAGTCGGCCGCAGCACGCCAGGGCGGCGGACGCGCGCCCGCGGGAGCGAGCCTCTTCGAGGTCGAGAACATCGCCGCACGCGAGTACGCGGTGCATGACCTCGTGACGATCGTCGTGAGCGAGTCGAGCCGGTCGAAGAGCTCGTCCGACGCGAAGGCCGACAAGGACTACGACATGCAGGCCGAGATCGGCGCGTTCATGACGCTCGATCCCACGAGCCTCGCGGGCGGACCGATCAACCTCGACGGCTCGAGCCTGCCCGCCTTCGATGTCTCGGGCAGCAAGGGCTTCAAGGGCAAGGGCAACTACGCCCGCACCGACGACTTCACCGCGCGCGTGACCGCCGAGATCGTCGAGATCCGGCCGAACGGACTGCTCGTCCTCGAGGCGCGGCGCGAGATCGTCAACGACGGCGAGACGCAGCTCATCCTCCTGTCCGGCGTCTGCCGGCCGCAGGATGTCGACGCGAACAACCAGGTCCTCTCGCAGCGCGTCGCCGACGCCGTCATCAAGAAGACGACCACCGGCCAGCTCCGCGACACCACCGAGAAGGGCCTGATCGCCAAGATCCTCGACTCGATCTTCGCGTTCTGAACATCGAGATGGACGCGATGCCTCGCGGCACGCTCCCGCGGATGCGCTAGGAGAGCAGTTCGCGCAGCGCCAGTCCGGGGTCGGGCTGCCGCATGAGATGCTCGCCGACGAGCGCGATGTGGATGCCGTGCAGGCGGAGACGCCTGAGATCGTCCGCCGTGCGGATGCCGCTCTCGGCGACGAGCACGGTCGTGTCCTCGAGCAGTTCGGCGAGCCGCATGCAGTGCTCGAGCGAGGTGGTCATCGTGCGGAGGTCGCGGTTGTTGATCCCGAGCAGCGAGTAGCTCGCATGGGGGAACCCCACCACGTTGACCGCCTGCAGCAGATGCTCCACGTCGTGGACCTCGAGGAGCGTCGTCATCCCGAGCTCCGTCGCGAGGATCTGGAAGTCGATGATGTCGCGCTCGGGCAACGCCTCGGCGATCAGCAGGATCGCGTCGGCGCCCGCGGCGCGCGACTCCCACACCTGGTAGAGGTCGACGATGAAATCCTTGCGGAGCACCGGCAGCTTCACCGCGTCGCGGATCTGGTGGATGTACTCGAGCCTTCCGCCGAAGTCGTGCTCGTCGGTCAGGCAGGAGATCGCGCTCGCGCCGTTCTCCGCGTAGGCGCGCGCGATGGCGACGGGATCGAAGTCCTCGCGGATCACGCCCGCCGACGGGCTCTTGCGCTTGACCTCGGCGATGACATGGGTCGCATCGGGATGCCGTCGGTCGACGCAGGCGGAGAAGAAGTTCCGCGGTCGGCCGAGCTCCGAGATGCGCTCCTTGAGCACCTCGATCGGCACGGCCTCGCGGGCCCTCGCGACCTCCTGGTGCTTCCGGGCGATGATGTCCTTCAGGACCGAGTGCATGATTGCCTCTGCGCGGGTACCGTCTGCGCCCGCGCACCCACCGTGCCACCGATGGCGCGGACCGGCACCCATGCAGGTTCCCACACCTTCCATCGACCTTCCCGCGCTCCTTCTTCAATCGGAGGAAGTCGCCTCGGGTGACGGCATGGCCGCGATCGTGGTGGGCGCCTGCGCGGGACTCGCCGCAGCGATCGTGCTGCGATTCGGACTCTGGAGGATTCCCGTCGAACGGCGCGGACGCACGCCGAACGATCCCCTCATCTGGATGCTCGCCGCGTCACTCGTGTACCTGTCGGGCGCGTTCGGCGTGCTTGCGTCGCATGTCTCGGCGGACGAAGCCTACGCGCGGCTCGCGACCGGCTTCACGGGAAACCTCGTCCAGTTCGGCATCGGGCTGGTCGTGCTCCTGCAGCTCTCCCGCCCCCCGGCGGCGCCCGCGACGCCCGTGCGCCCGTCGCTGATCGCGGGCGCGGTCGCCTTCCTGCTCGTGCTGCCGATCACCTCGGCCGCATCGATCGCGCTCAACGAGATCCTCTCGGCGCTGGGCGCACCGCGCGCACCGCAGACCTCGCACGAGACGCTGCGCATCCTCGTCGAGCGGAAGGATTCCCTGCTCACGCTCCTCACCCTCGCCCATGTGACGCTCCTCGTGCCCGCGGCCGAGGAACTCCTGTGGCGCGGAATCATCCAGCCCGCGATGCGCGCCGCGGTGCCCGCGCGGACCGCCCTCGCCGGCTGGCTCGCGATCCTCGGCACCACGCTTCTCTTCGTGCTCGTCCACTGGAACTCGATCGTGCCCGAAGGCCGCGCGACCGGCTTCACGATCATCGCCCTGCTCGCCCTCGGACTCGGCATCCTGCGCGAGCGGACGGGATCCCTGATCGCGCCGTTCGCGCTGCACGCGCTCTTCAACGCGGCGAATGTCGCGATCGCGCTGCTGCAAAACCCCGTATCTTCCTCGCAGTCATGAGTTCCTCCGATCTGATCCAGGGCAAGCCCCGCATCCTCACCGGCGACACACCGACCGGTTCGCTCCACCTCGGCCACTGGGTCGGCAGCGTGAAGCGGCGCACCGAGCTGCAGGACTCGCACGACTGCTACTTCATCATCGCGAACATGCACGCGTACACCACGCGGCTCGCGAAGTCCGAGGAGATCCGCCGCGACTCGATCGCGATCGTGCGCGACTACCTCGCGATGGGCATCGACCCGGAGAAGACGACCATCTTCCTGCAGAGCGAGGTGCCCGCGATCGCGGAGCTCACCTTCCTCTTCGCGATGCTGCTTCCGTTCAACCGCGTCATGCGCAACCCGACCCTCAAGACGGAGATCGAGGTGAAGGGACTCGGCGAGACCTACTCGTTCGGCTTCCCGCTCTACGCGGTCGGCCAGACC
>JBEAQW010000198.1:0-3230 GCA_041163725.1 Planctomycetota bacterium | reverse complement strand
GATCAGGAGATCGGCGTTCTCCATGCGCCGGCGCGCGGACTGGTAGAAGCACTTGTCGTAGGTCGGGCAGCGCCGACCCATGCAGTTCCCCGCGTCGCTCTCGACATGCTGCCAGACGGAGCGGCGCGGCAGCACGGGAAGCGTCGCGAGCGATCCGTCGGTGGTCTCGTACGCCCAGTCCTCGATGAGTTCGAGCGAGTGCTCCTCCTCCTCGCCCTGGCAGATCTTCGCGCGCCGCTCGCTCGCGATGCGCATGCGCCGCAGCGACATGTAGTTCGCGCGTCCCTTCGCGAGCACCGTCGTGAACTCGTCGGGGATCACCGCCTTGAGTAGCGGGACATCCTTGTCGAAGATCTGCTCCTGCAGCGAGATCGTGTGCGTGCACACCACCACGCGCTCGCGCTGCTCGAGGATGCGGCGAATCGCGGGCACGAGGTACCCGAAGCTCTTGCCGACGCCCGTTCCGGCCTCGACGAGCAGCCGCCCCTTCGACTCGAGGTTGCGCCCCACCGCCTCGGCCATGCGCAACTGCTCCGGCCGCGTCTCGAATGCCCCGACGCGCCGCGCGAGCGGACTTTCCGGCCCGAGAAAGTATGCGGGGTGAAGGGACACGCCGAGAGGGTAGCGCCCAGCCGCCGCGGTACGATGCCATCGCCCCGATTCCAAGCCGCGATGATCCCGACGAAGGTCCCCATGCTCCGCCCGCACGCCGCCGAAACGAGTTCCGCCCCGTCACCTGCACGCCGCGCCGCCGCGACGCTCCTCGCCGCGGCCATGTCCGCAAGTGGCCTGTTCCTCTGCTGCTGCGACAGCGCGCCCGCCTCGAAGAAGACCCCTCTGCGCGGCACCGCCACCAAGACGCGCACCGAACTCCCCCGCGTCGACACGCTCGAGCGCCGCTAGCGGGCAGACCTCGCTTTCGCCGACACCCACGCGCGGGATAGACCGCTCCCGCTTCCGTGCGTCCTGACGGCGCCCGCGGCTTCGATCAAGCTCGCTTGGGTGGATCCGCTCGACGAGGCAACGCCTCGTCGAACCTCCCTGTACGCGAGAACCGCCGCGTGCCTCGCACTGACCCACAACCACCATCGCTCACGCGCGTGGGATTCGAAATCGCGCATGCGAGCGCGACCGCGCTCGCTTGCGCGATCCGAATCCGGAGACGCGCCGCTGCCCCAGGGGCAGCGGCGTGGATCCGTTCGACGAGGCAACGCCGCGGCGCACCGCCCTGTACGCGAGAACCGCCGCGTGCCTCGCGACCGAAGGTCGCGCGCCACGCGGCGGTTCGAAGCGGACAGGGAGGGATTCGAACCCTCGATACGGGAAAATCCCCGTATAACGGTTTAGCAAACCGGCCCCTTCAGCCTCTCGGGCACCTGTCCGACGGGGAGGACACTATACACGCGTTTCGAACCATCGCAATACGCGGGTTTTGCTATCTTTCTCCCCTCCCATGAAGATCCATGAATACCAGGCCCGTGAACTGCTCGCGAAGGCGGGCGTCGCCGTTCCAGCCTTCGCCGTCGCCGGCGACATCCCCACGGCCGTCGCCGAAGCACGCAAGCTCTTCGACGCGGGCGTGAAGGAGATCGTCATCAAGGCGCAGGTCCATGCCGGCGGCCGAGGCAAGGCCGGGTTCGTGAAGCTCGTGTCGAACCTGAAGGACGCGGAGGCGGCGGCGACCTTCATGCTCACGAACAAGATGGTCTCCTACCAGACGGGCCCCGAGGGACTCGAGGTCAAGAAGCTGCTCATCGCCGCGGCGGAGGGCATCGCGAAGGAGTACTACCTCGCCATCACCATCGATCGGGCGCGCCGCACCGCCACGCTGATCGCCAGCGCCGAGGGCGGCGTCGAGATCGAGGTCGTCGCGGAGAAGAATCCCGACGCGATCATCAAGGTGCCCCTGCACCCGCTCATGGGCCTGCAGCCCTTCCAGGCGCGTGAACTCGCGTTCCGCCTCGGCTTCAAGGGCAAGCAGGTCGGCCAGGCCGTCGACATCATGGTGAAGATCGCGCGTGTGTTCCGCGAGACCGACGCGAGCCTCGTCGAGATCAACCCGCTCGTCGTCACCCCCTCGGACGAGAAGAACCCCGACGGCCGCGTGCTTGCGCTCGACGCGAAGTTCCAGTTCGACGACAACGCCCTCTTCCGCCATCCCGACCTGCAGCAGCTGTTCGATCCGACCGAGGAGAATCCGGCCGAGCTCCGGGCCAACGAGTTCGGCCTCTCCTATGTCGCGCTCGACGGCAACATCGGCTGCCTCGTGAATGGCGCCGGTCTCGCGATGGCGACCATGGACATCGTGAAGCTGCACGGAGGCGAGCCCGCCAACTTCCTCGATGTCGGCGGCAGCGCGACCGAAGAGGCGGTGACGGAGGCGTTCCGCATCATCCTGAGCGACACGAAGGTCGAGGGCATCCTCGTCAACATCTTCGGCGGCATCATGCAGTGCGACAAGATCGCGCGCGCGATCGTCACGAGTGCGAAGAATGTCGGCTTCAAGGTGCCGCTCGTCGTCCGGCTCGAGGGCACGAATGTCGCCGCCGCGCGGCAGATTCTCGCGGACGCGCAGGCCGAGATCCCCGCCATGCAGGCGGCCACCGATCTGACCGACGCCGCCGGCCGCATCGTCACCGCGGTCCGCAAGGCCGGCTGAGCAAGATGCCCGCGCGCCATCTGGTCCTCTTCGATATCGACGGAACGCTCCTCCGCACGGAAGGTGCGGGCGTCGGTGCGATGCTCCGCGCGTTCACCGCGATCCATGGCGAGCGCGGATTCTCGTTCGAGGGGCTCGAGATCGCCGGCGCGCTCGACGGCCTGCTGTTCCAGCGGATCATGGCGCACCACGGCCTTCCCTCCGACGAGGATGCGCACCTTCACTTCCAGAGGGTCTACCGCGACGAGCTCGACCGGACGCTCGACGCAGGGCGCATGCGACAGATGCCGGGCGCGCGCACGCTCGCGCGTTCGCTCGCGGCACGCGGAGCCGCGACCGGGCTCCTCACCGGCAACTACCGCGAGACCGCGCACATCAAGGTCTCGCGCGCCGGCTACGAGAGCGAGCTCTTTCCCTTCGGTGCGTTCGGAGCGGACGGTCCGTCGCGCAGGCACCTGACGCCGGTCGCGATCGAGCGCGCCAGCGCGCACCACGGCCGCGCGTTCCTGCCCGAGTTCGTCACCGTGATCGGCGACACGCCGCTCGACATCGATTGCGCGAAGGCGCACGG
>JBEAQW010000197.1:0-4136 GCA_041163725.1 Planctomycetota bacterium | reverse complement strand
GCGGCGGAAAGCCGACGCTCGAGCATACCTCGCCCAAACGCGGATGCGAGCCGAACCCCGGCGAAGCGTCGAAGGCGGTCCCGCTTCAGGCCGCACAGACCGAACGGATACCCGACGAGTGTCCCCCGAAGCTTCCCCCGCGGCTTGCTCGAAGCGCCTTCCGGGCCCGCCCCTCAATGGCACGCACTCATTCCGCGCCGTGCCGGACGAGCCTGCCTTCGACGAGGAACACGGTGTCCTCGGCGATCGCGGTCACGATGTCGGCGAGACGCTCGACCCGCTGCCCGACCGCCAGGAGCTCGATCGCGGCGCCCGACTTGCCGACCTCGTCGGCGATCCACTCGCGCGCCCACGCGACCACCTCGCGGTTCAGGTCGTCCACGCGCTCATCGGCGCGGCGCACCTCGAGCGCGAGCTTGATGTCCTCGTTCGAGAAGGCGACGAGCACATCGCCGAGCATCGCCCGCGCGGCCTCGGCCATCTGCACGAGCGCCGGCGGATAGCGGTAGCTGCCGCTCTCGACAAGGCGGATGACGCGCTTCGAGATGCCCTTGCACATGTCCGCGATGCGCTCGAGCTCGTTCGACACGCGCATCGCCGTCAGGATCATGCGCAGGTCGCTGGCCACCGGGCTTCCGAGTGCGAGCAGGCGCATGCATTCGTTCTCGAGATCGAGCTGCATGGCGTCGATCTCGGCGTCGCCCGTCCGCACCTTGCGCGCGAGATCGACATCGCCGTCGCGGATGACCTCGATGACGTTCGCGACACGCTGCTCGACGAGCGCGCCGAGCGCGAGCAGGTTGCGACGGAGATCGATGATGCGCGACTGGAGATGGACAGGCATGTGCGTTTCCCTCGGTGGCGGTTCAGCCGAACCGTCCCGTGATGTAGTCCTCGGTCTGCTTGTTCTTCGGCTTGTTCCAGATCGTTTCGGTAGTCCCCGCCTCGATCAGCCTGCCTTCGAAGAAGAACGCCGTCTGGTCGGACACGCGCGCGGCCTGCTGCATGTTGTGCGTGACGATCACGATCGTGTAGCGGTCGGCGAGCTGCTCGATGAGCTCCTCGATCGCGAGCGTGGACTTCGGGTCGAGCGCCGAGCAGGGCTCGTCCATGAGGAGGACCTCCGGCCCGACCGCGATCGCGCGCGCGATGCAGAGTCGTTGCTGCTGTCCACCCGAGAGGCCGAGGGCCGAGCTGTGCAGCCGGTCCTTCACCTCCTCCCAGATCGACGCGGCGCGCAGGCTCTGCTCGACGAGCTGGTCGAGCTCCGAGCGCGTGTACGAGCGGTGGAGCCGCGGGCCGAAGGCGACATTGTCGTAGATCGACTTCGGGAATGGATTCGGCTTCTGGAACACCATGCCGACGCGCCGCCTGAGGTCGACGACATCGAGGTTCGACGCGAGCAGGTCGTTTCCGTGGAGTTCGAGCGTGCCCTCGGCGCGTGCCGACGCGATCGTGTCGTTCATGCGGTTGATCCACCGCAGGAAGGTGCTCTTTCCGCAGCCCGAGGGGCCGATGAACGCGGTCACCTGGCGCTCGGGAATGTCGAGGTCGAGGCTCTTCAGCGCCTGGAACGACCCGTACCAGCTCGAGAAGCCGCGGACCGTGATCGCGGTCATCGCAGCCGAAGCCGGCGCTGCGGTGCCCGGCTTGCCGAGTTGCTGCTCGACATGGTGTCCGTGCGCGTGCGCGGGCTTCGCGGCGGGTGTTGCGGCCGTCGCGGAGGGGCCGGGGTTGGTATCTGCGGCGGGCATGGACTTCGGCTCGGTCGACATGGTGATACTCGCGCGCGTCGCGCTCATTGCAGTGGCTTCTGCAGCTTCTGGCGGATGAACACGGCGATGCCGTTGAAGAGAAGGAGCGCCACGAGCTGCACGATGATCGCGCTCGCGGCGATGGCGTGGAACGACTCCTGCGGCCTGCTCGCCCAGTTGTAGATCTGCAGCGGAAGGATCGCGAAATCGCTCATGAGGTTGTCGGGCGCACCGGAGACGAAGAGAGCGCCGCCGAGCACGAGGAGCGGTGCGCTCTCGCCGATGGCGCGGCTCATCGCGAGGATCGAACCGGTCATGATGCCCGGGACCGCGGCCGGCAGGGTGATGCCCCACGCGGTCTGCCACGGCGTCGCGCCGAGCGCGAGTGCGCCCGAGCGGAGCGATGACGGAACGGCGCGGAGCGCCTCCTGCGTCGCGATGATGACGATCGGCAGGATGACGAGCATCAGCGTGAGCCCGCCGGAGAGCACGCTCGAGCCGAAGGGCAGTCGCACGAAGAACAGGCTCTCGGGATCGCCGAAGGTCAGCGCTTCGTCGCGGTTCGTCCCGAAGAGGCCGAACATGCGCGCGAAGGCGGTGAGTCCGAGGATTCCGTACACGATCGACGGCACGCCCGCGAGGTTCATGATGTTCGTCTGGATCAACCGCGTGAGGCGCGACTTCCGGGCGAATTCCTCGAGGTAGAGCGCCGTCGCCACGCCGAGCGGGAGCGCGACGAGCGCGCAGATGGCGCACACCCAGAGCGAGCCGATGAGCGCGACCCAGATGCCCGCCTTCTCCGCCTTGCGCGAGGGAAGGCTCTTCATGAAGCTCCACGACAGCCCGTCCCAGCCCTGTGCGAAGATCGAGACGAGGAGCACGGCGAGGATGAGCATCGCCGCGGTGGTCGCCGCGAGGCAGAGCGCGAGGAATGCGCGGTTGGCGAGCATGCGCCGCGCGATGGATCGCTCGGCCGACATCAGTCGTACTCCTCCCGGAAGCGGCGCAGCACGAGCTGGCCGATCATCGTGAGCACGAAGGTCATCACGAAGAGCGTCGCGGCGACGGCATAGCTCGACTTGTACTCGACCCCGAACGCGGGGGCGTCCCCGAGGAAGATCTGCACCATGTACGCGGTCATGGTCTGGACCTCGGCCGCGGGATTCGCGGTCACCTGCGCCACGCCGCCCGCGGCGAGCGCGACGATCATGGTCTCGCCGACCGCGCGCGAGATCGCGAGCAGGAACGCCGCGACGATGCCCGAAAGCGCCGCCGGCACCACGACCTTCACCGAGACATCGAACCGCGTGCCGCCGAGGGCGAACGCGCCGTCGCGCAGGCTGCGCGGCACCGCGCGGAGCGCGTCCTCCGACAGCGAGCAGACGATCGGCAGGATCATGATGCCCGTCGCGAGACCCGCGCTGAGCGCGTTGTAGCTTCCGAAGAGCTCGGGATCGATCCTCTGCAGGAGCGGAGTGATCGCGGTGAGCGCGAAGAAGCCGTAGACGACGGTCGGCACGCCGGCGAGGATCTCGAGGGCGGGCTTGATCGTCGCGCGCACGCGCGGCGAGGCGTACTCGCTCAGGTAGATCGCCGCGATCAGGCCGAGCGGCAGCGCGAACGAAGCGGCGATCGCCGCGATCAGCAGGGTGCCCGACACGAGCGGCCAGATGCCGAAGTGCTTCTCGGCGCCGAGCAGGGGGTTCCATTCGAGGCTGCCGAAGAACTCCCCGAGCGTGACCTCCTCGAACTCGAAGAAGCCGATGGTCTCCTTCGCCAGCACCACGATGATCGTGGCGGTCACGGCGACCGAGAAGGCCGTCGCGAGCCAGAGGGAGAACAGGATGGCGCGCTCGCGGATCCGACGGCTCCCGGCCGACCGAGGTCGGCCGAGCTGGGCGAGGTTGCCGAGCTGGGGGTTGGTCCGGAGAGTCGTCACGGGCCGTCGTTCCGAGGGGCGCACAATCTAACCGCGCTTCGCCGCGCGTTGGCGTCGGCCGTGTTCAGGTTCCGCAAGAGAACCGCGAAATGAAGGGCCGGCGGGGCGGGAGCCTGCCTCATCCGCAAAAAGAACGCATGGCGGCGCCCCCCGGCGGCCGCCATGCGTCGTGCGTTCGCTGCGATCACTCGTAGACCTTGGCGAGCGAACCGGTCACGGGCTCGCCGCTCGGAGTGGTGAACTGGGTTCCGGTGCGACGGGCCTTCCAGTTCTTCGTCACGCGATCCTGGATCTCCTTGGGGAGCTTCACATAGCCCACCTCGTCCACGAGCTCGGGTGCATGCTCGAGGTAGAAGTCGATGAACGCCGCGACCTCGGGGCGATCCGCGCTCTTCCGATTCACATACACGAAGAGCGGACGGCTGAACGGCGCGTACGAGCCG
>JBEAQW010000196.1:0-3119 GCA_041163725.1 Planctomycetota bacterium | reverse complement strand
ATGCCGCGCACGAGGTCGCCCTCGCGGACGTTCTCGAGCAGGCGCTTCTTGGCGGCGTCGCGCTCATCCTCGATGAGCTTGCGGCGCGAGATGACGATGTTGCGGCGCTCCTCGTCGATCTTGAGGATCATCGCGCGCATCGGCTTGCCGACGAATTCGCCGATGTCGCCCGGGCGGCGGACATCGACCTGCGACGCCGGGAGGAAGACCGGCACGCCGATGTCGACGAGCAGACCGCCCTTGATCTTGCGCACGCACTTGCCCTCGATGACATCGCCTTCCTTGCGCGTCTGGAGGATGGTCTCCCAGCCGCGGATGCGGTCGGCCTTGCGCTTCGAGAGGCGCACGCCGCCGGTCTCGTCCTCGAGGCTCTCGAGGAGAACCTCGACCTCGTCGCCGACCGCGACATCGCTGCCCTCGAACTCGGCGTGGTCGATCAGACCCTCGCTCTTCAGGCCGACCTCGACGACCACATGGTCGCCGGAGAAGCCGACGACGCGACCCTTGAGGATGCTGCCTGGCGCGTATCCGCTGATCTCCTCGGAGATGAGCGAGTCCATCTCGCCGCCGGCGACCTTCTCGCCATACGCCTCGCGGAGCATGCGCTCCACTTCGCCGTCCGGAAGCTTGAGATCCTCGATCAGGTTGTAGTCGACCATGTGTGTTTCGTATTCCTGCGCGAGGGCGACGAGCCCTCGTGCGCCGAGCGATGTGTTCCGGGGCGGACGACGGTCCGCGCTTGATGCCGGGTCTCCCCAAGTCGGCGAAAGGGGAAACGCCGAAGATAGCAGGAGTAGCGTTGCGTCGCGAGGGTGCGCATCCGCAGCCCCGCGGGCGCGGGCGGCGGGGGCGTTATCGCGACCTAGGCGATGGTCGGCTCGGCAGCGGGCGCCTCGGTGACGGCCTTGCGCATGCTCATGAATCCGAGCACGCCGATCGTGTTGATGACCGAACAGACCACGAGGACGAGCGGCGCCATGCCCTTCGGCGCGAGCCACTGGTGCAGGCCCCACGCCGCGATCGGCGCGAGGATGCCGCGGATCCCGTTGAGCGTGACATGCACCGCCATGTACTCGGCGTCGCGCTCGGCGGGCGCGAAGTCCTGGTGGCCGAGGTTCCACGCGAGCGTGCCGCCGGCGTAGCCGATTCCGAGCAGCACCGAGCCGGCATAGATGAGCGCGAGCGATTCCGCGTACGCCGCGGCCGTGACCGCGACGCTCGCCGCGACGAAGCTCCAGCCGTGCACCGAGCGGAAGCGCACGATGTGCGAGCGGTCCATGAACCGCGCCCACAGCGGGATCGCGAACGGCATCACCGCGAGCGGGATGATCGTGTTGATGAGGATGCCTTCGGTGTAGCTCGCCTTCAGCGTGTCGGTGACGACATAGGTCATCGGCGCGCTCACCATCAGGTTGCCGAAGCCGAACACGCTCATCCACCACATGAACCGCGCGTAGAGCCGGTCCTCGCGGAGCAGCGTCACCATCGCCATCGGGCTGAAGCCCTCGCGTCCCTTGCGTCCGTCGAGCTCGGCGCGCTGGAGCTGGCGCGCGCGCCGCAGCCGGACCCGGCGGTAGATCTGGTTGCCGACGAACCCGAACACCGCGAGCGCGGGGAAGAGCGCGTGGTAGTTGTCGGGGTTCCAGTCCATCGCCTTTCCGACGGCGAAGCCCGCGAGCGCGAGGAAGATGCTCTGCACCGTGGCGAGCTTGCCCGCGATGGTCGCGCGGTTCGCGTTCGGGTAGTTGTTGCGCCACACCGCCGCGCGCACGGTGATGACGCCCGTCCATGCGGTGCGCGCGAGGCCGAGCGCGAGGCACACCGCCATCAGGCCGAACGCGTCGCGCGGGAGCGCGGCCATCGTCGCGACCAGCACGCACACGGCGATCTGCAGCCAGGAGATGAACGCGACCTTCGGCTTCCCGCGCGCGAGCGATGCCCAGACGAAGCTCGTGAGGTTCGCGACATTCGGCGCCGCGAGCGCCCATGCGGTCGCGAGGTCGAGCCAGGTGTCGTCGATCCCGGGCTGGCCCGCGAACGCCTTCTTGATGACGATCGAGATCGTGCCACCCTCGATCGCGCCGAGCATGAGCGGAAGGAACATCCAGCTCACGAGCTCGCGGCCGTAGGCGCGGCGCAGCATCGGCGGCAGACGGTCGGGGTGGAAGCTCGCCGCGAACTCGCTGACAAGTCGGACGGGCGTGAGGAACGGCGCGAGCTCTCGCATCGGGGAAGGACTGCTATCGGCAGAATCGCGATGGTAGGGGGCAATGGGGTCGAGGAATCCTGCGCGTACCCCATTCGTCGGAGGCGGCGGCTGCTCGCGCGGTGCGCACGCAGGGCGGCATGGGGAACGGTGGGAAAAGCACGACCGCCCGCGCGGAGGCGGGCGGTCGGGGAATACGGATGTCAGTGGTCCGGCTCAGTGCCGCGCGACCCGATCGTCCGGCTGCCCGGTTCAGGGGTTGCCGTTGGTCTGCATGATCGGGTACGGGCTCAGGTTGCTCGGCTTGTCGGTCAGCCAGAAGCGGCCGATGTCGGAGTAGATGCCACGCGTGTCCTGGTCGCGGTTGACCGCCCAGTCCATCATGGCCTCGTCGCGGGCCTGCGCCGTGTTGTAGAGCTCGGGCGAGATGTTGTTCTCGAGCGAAGCGAGATCGGTGCGGTAGTTGCGGTCCGGATCCTCGGTGGTGGCGCAGCCGGAGAGCGCGGTCACCGCGCCGCCGATGGCAAGGGCGAGAACGACGGAGGGCACGGACTTGGTGTGGGTCTTGAAGGACATCGGGGTATCTTCCTCTTGGAGAGGCGTCATCATGGGCGAATCGGGCGGCGTTGTCAATCGCGCGGGAAACTTGGGGATACACTCGACCCGTCACGCTCCGGGACCCCCTCGGGCGGGCTGCCAGGCACATCGCCTCGAACCTTGCTTGAACCCTAGGGATCGGCGCGTTCCGCGACGAAGATCAGGCCTCCCTTGCGCATGCGCTCGCCTTGAGCCAGTCGCTCTGAGTGGAAGATCGGGATCGATGGACGCCGAACCCACCTTGCAATAGGGTTCGAGCGCTCGTCCCTGGCTGGCGGCGGCGCCTCACCGGTGTCTCCGCAGCGGCCGTTGCGGC
>JBEAQW010000195.1:0-8687 GCA_041163725.1 Planctomycetota bacterium | reverse complement strand
CCGAGCGTGCACGGCTGCGCGCCCGGGCGGAACTCGCCACGATCGACGCCGAGCGCGGACTCGTGCCGACAGATCAATTCGCGCCGCTCGACTTCTCCACCATCGAGCCTCCGGTGCTCGCCGGCATGCTGCGTCGAGAGGTCGATGACGGCGCGCGGCCGACCATCGCCGGAACCAGCGGCAACATGATGGCCGGGGCGATGTCGCCCGATGGCCGTCGCTGGGCCGCGGGGAGCGACGGGAGAGAGTACTTCGTCGTCGAGACCGCGCGCGGCGACCATGTGATCCGCGAAGTCGAGACGACGCTGTCCGAAGATGGACAGCTGCGACCCGGCCAGTCGCCCACGCACGGTCTCTATGCGATCGGCTTCTCGTACGACGGCTTGCGGGTCTTCGCCGGCATGCTCGATGGTGCGATCGTCGAGGTCCTCCCCGACGCCGTGGCGCCGGGCGGCAGGAAGAGTCGGACGATCCAGTTCTTCCCACACCTCCTGCGCGCGATCCTCCCGGCGGCCGACGGTCGCAGGCTGCTCCTCGTTTCGGCCCAGGGAGTGGCCATGCTCGACCTCGAGACCGGGGCGCCCGTGGAGTTCAACATGCTGTCCGACGGCATCGCGCTCGGCGGAGCCGCGTGGAACGGTGAAGGACCTGCCTACGCGGTGATGGGTGACCGGTCGGTCGTCGCGCTCGAGATCCCGTCCCTGCGCGACGGAGGTCCGCCGCGCAAGATCGAAGGATTCGAAGTCGAGACCGCCGACGCGCGATCGATCGCGCTCTCGCCGGACGGTTCGCGTATCGCCGTCGGCGAGAACAGCGGCTTCGTCCTCGTCTGCGATGCGCGTACCGGGGCGATCCTCCATCGCGCCTCCGTCCGCCATGCCGTCTGGTCGCTCGCCTTCGATCGGGCAGGCGAGACATTCTTCGCAGGTGATCGTGGCGGGCGCATCCACCAGATCGATGCGCGGACCGGAGCGATCCTCCAGACGCTCGCCGGGGGCGCCCCGGAGCCCGTGTGGGCGCTCGGTGTTGCCGAGAATGGGCTCGTGCTCGCCAGCATCGGATACGGTACGCACACCTTCGACCCGTCGCCGCGATGGTCGTCGGAACCACCCGCGCTTGGCATGCGGGTGCTGAGCTCGGTCTGCATCGGGAACCGCGCGATCCGCGCCATCTGCACCGACGGGATCGTGCGCGAACTGGAGTTCGGAGACGGTGCATGGCGGGAAACGGAGCACGGTGCGATCGGACCGACCCGCGTCGCCGCGCTCTCGCGCGATGGAACGAAGGTCGCGTGCCTGCAAGGAGCCGTCCTGGTCATCGTCGATCTCTCGACCGGCGAGCGTCGCGAGATCGGTTGTCCGGAGCAACAGCGGGGCAAGAGCTACCAGTTGCGCTGGAACGCTGACGGAACGCGGTTCTCGCTCGTCGGCTGGCAGTTGCTGCGGCTGTACTCATCCGACGGCGAACTCCTGGCGGAGACCCCGATCGACACGCATGAGTACGCGCGGGCGACCTGGTACGGCGGTGATCGGCTCGTGGTGCTCTCGGGCGTCGAGGCCTGCTACGACTGCGTGTACCGCGACGGCGCCATCAGCGCCTCGCTCACCCAGATTCCGTCCGCCCTCGCCATCGTGTGGACCGGTGGTCGCTGGGTGCTCCCCTCGCTGAACGGCTCGGTTGCGGTGACGCACAAGGGTGGTCCGGACCGCCTCCGTCAGGGAGCGGACGGTTTCGAGTGGACTCTCCAGCGGCACCGCGACTCGGCCCGCACCGCCGCGGTCTCGCCTGATGACACCATACTCGCGACGGGTGGGATCGACGGCACCGTGCGCCTCTGGTCGCTCGCGACGGGCGAGCAGATCACCTCGTTCAGCGCGCTCGATGAGCAGGTGGATGCGGTGTTCTGGCTCGAGGACGGTTCGGCGCTCGTCGCGATCGGCCGGAACGGCACGCTGCGATTCTTCGATTCGGTGCCGAGGTGGCAGCGCGTCGCGGGCGATGGTCAGGATTCGACCGCGAACCCGCGGCCCGCGTACGGCCAGTAGCCGCCGCGCATGTTGAACGCGGTCATGCCGGCGCGCGCGATGTAGGCGGCGGCGCGCGCACTGCGGTTTCCGCTGCGGCAGTAGCAGAGCACGGGACGCGACGGGTCGATCTCCGAAGCGCGCGCGCGCAGATGCGTGTAGGGGATGTGCAGCGCGCCCGGCAGGTGGCCGGCCGCGAACTCGGCGCAGGTCCGTACATCGACCACCGTGACCTCGCCGCGCTCGATCATCTCGTGCGCGCGGACGGGGGAGATCTCGTCGACGCCCGTCGTCGCGAACGATCCGGTGGCGAGCGTCGTGACCATCCTCGGCTCGATGAAGCCCTCGAGCGCATCGGCGGGGAGGCCCACACGCAGCAGGACGCGCACGATGTCGCCGACCTTCGCAGCGTCGGCGATGAGCACGACGCGGTCATCCTCCTCGATGTAGTTCGCGACGGTCGGTCCGAACGAGCGCTCGAACGGCGCGCTGATCGAATAGGGGAGCCGCGTGTCGAGGTAATCGTTCCACGGGCGCGTGTCGATCACGGTGAAGGACGGATCCTGGCAGCACGCCGCGAAACGCTCGGGCGAGAGGGCCGGGATCTCGGGCGGACGATCGAGCGGCCGGAGCCCGCGCTCGTTGATCCGCTTCACGCGCGCGAAGTAGGGCGGCGGCTCGGCGCTGCCCGAGAGTACCGCCTCGCTGAACGCGCCCGAGTCGGCGTGCGTGCGGAGCGCGCGGTTGATGACGCGCTCGATGCCGATGGTGGTCGCGGGAAGGTTGCAGATCGACTTGCCGCACGCGCTGCCCGAGCCATGCCCGGGCATCACCTGCGTCTCACCCGACAGGTCGCCGAGCGAGGAGAGCGACTCGCGCAGGCGATCGACCGCCTCGCGCAGCGTCATACCCTCGGTGGCGAACGCCCCGAGATCGGGTCGGCCGACATCGCCCGCGAACAGGAAGTCGCCCGAGAAGAGGAGCGTGGTGCCGCGCTGCCCCGCGTCGAGTTCGAAGCAGAGGCTCTCGCGGGTATGCCCCGGCGTGTGCCGGACACGGAAGCGGAGTTCGCCCACCTCGAACGCATCCCCCGCGTGCAGGCGCACGACTTCGGCTCCCGCGGCGAGCGATGCCTCGCGCATCCACGCCGGCTCGGGGCCCTCGGCGCTCACGAAGGCGCGCACCGGATGATGCGTGACGAAGCCGCAGATGCCGCTCACGAAGTCGGCGTGCACATGCGTCTCGGCGACGGCGACGATGCGCACGCCCGCCTGCGACGCGATCGCGAGGTAGCGATCGATGTCGCACGCTGGGTCGATGACGATGGCGTCACCCGTGGCCTTGCAGCCAACGAGGTAGGACGCCTGCGCGAGATGCTCGTCGTAGATGCGCCGAAGGAGCATCGGTGCAGTCTAGCCGAGCCGAGGGGCCGATTGCGCTGGCGTTCAGGAGCAGCTGCCCCAGGCGTTCAGCAGGATCGCGAGGTCGGCGCCGCCCACGACGCCGTCGCAGTCGAGGTCGCCGGCACCGGTCGCGCCCCAGTTGTTGAGGAGCACCGCGAGGTCCTGGCCGTCGATCGTGAAGGGATCGCCCGCGAGGTTGAACCGGCAGGTCGAGGTGGGCGTGCTCTGCGGATCCGCGGGGTCGCTGCAGGCGGCGCGCTCGTCGCCGTCGCGGAAACCATCGCCATCGCGGTCGAGGACGCGCGCAGCGGCGGCATTCGGTACGAGCGTGTAGGTCACGGTCGTTCCCGACGCGGCGAGCGCGTCGAGGGCCGCGATCGTGGCGGTCTCGCCCGTGATGTCGCTCTGGAACACGCCGGCCTGGAAGAGATAGCTTCGTTCCTGCGAACCGACCTCGGCGACCGCGGTGAGCGTGGCGCTGCCCGCGTTGGCGATCGCGACGAGCTGGTTGCGGCGTGCCGCGCCGTTCGGGAACGCGCCGCCCATCGAGGCCTGCGCGCCGACCGACGCGTGCGTCCCGGTATCGAACGAGAGCATGAACGCCGAGACATCGCGGCGCTGCTGGCTGCCCGTCGCGCCACCGGCGAAGTTGAAGACGGACAGGCTGAAGAAGTCGAAGAGCGTGGGCACCGCGCCGTCGTGCGTGAAGCCGAATCCGCGGCGGTTCGTTGCGGAGGTCAGCGAGTCGAATCCCGTCTTCTCATGCATGTTGCGGAGGTGCGGGATCTTCATCGACTGCGGCTCCGCGAGGAGGTTCGCGCTGATGATGCTGCTCGCGCCGCCCGTCGGCAGCGTGTGGCAGGTGACGCACTGCACGAAGTCGAGGTTGCCGGTGAGGAAGAGCGTCTCGCCGGTCGCGGGGTTTCCGCCGGCGAGCGAGGTCTTGAGCGAACCGTCGAGGTTGCGGTTCGGGTTCGGCGGGAACGAGATCGAGTTGAGGTACGCCTCCATGCGGTTCATCTCGGTGAGCGTGAAGTCGCTGTCGGCGCCGAGGAGCGCGGTGGCGGTGTGATCGAACTGGGAGAAGTCGTTGCGGTCGCCGCGCCAGTGGAACGGCTCCTGTCCCGCGAGCCCGATCAGGGTCTGCGTCGCCATCGGACCCTTCATCGGATGCCAGTTGCCGCAGGCGTTGCCCTGGCCCGGGAGGCCGAGGTTGCACACTTCGTTGAAGAGCTTGACCTGCAGGGAGGGATCGCCGAGGTCCCACGACAGCTGGTCCATGCGTGCGTCGATGTGGCAGCTCGCGCACGAGGCCTGGCCGAGCCCGGAGGTCGCGTGCGTGTCGAACACGAGCGCCCGGCCGTTCCTCGCGAACATCGGGGTCGGGTCGTAGAACGCGATCTCGCCGAGCGGCGAGAGGCTCGACTCGTCGACGACCGAGACCGATCCTGCGAACTTGTTGAGCGTGAAGACGAGGCCCCGCGTGGCATCGACCGCGACGCCCGTCGGCCCCTCGCCGACGCTGCAGGTGCCGAGGCGCGCGAAATCGACGCGCGAGACCGCGACGAGGTTCGACGAGCCCATGCCGGTGACATAGACGCGGTCGCCGTCGGATCCGAACGCGATGCCGCGCGGGTCGCCCACGGAGAGCAGGCGCTCGAGGATCGGAATGCTCGTCTGTGCGTAGTCGAGGTGCGGGTTCAGGTCGGCGCGCGCGCCCGCGTTCGCCGCGCCGGGTGCGAGCGACGCGATCTCCGAGCGGATGAAGGTGCTCTTCAGGTTCGGCTCGAAGCGGATGTGATTCATCGACTCGGTGCCGACGGCGAGGACTTCGCCGTCCGGTGCGATGCCGAGCGCCATCGGTGTCGTCATGAGACCATCCGCATAGTTCACCGCAAGCGAGTTGCCGTCGATGATGGCGAGGTCGTGGCCGACGAGATCCCATGTGACGGCCGACGACCACGCGGTCCCGTTGTCATCGCGCCAGACGCCCGCGGCGTCCTTGCGGACGATGAGGCCGGCGCGCGGCGGCGTCGGGAGGCCGGGTGCGAGCGGCGGGAAGAATGCGCTGCCCGCGTTCGGCGGCGGATTCGGGTCGCCGGGATACGGATTCATCGAGGCGGTCGAGACGCGCGTCTCGGGGATCACCGTCGTTCCGTTGCCACTCTCGAAGATCGCGGCGTACACGGTCACGCCGTCGGTCACGAGCGCACGCGGATCCTCGCCGTCGATCGCGACGAGCGTCGGTGCGGCCGCGAGGTTCGAGGGATCGAACACCTCGATGCGGTTCGCCTGCGAGCACGACACGAACGCGCGGCCGAGCTTGCCGGCGAACACGACATCGCACGGTTCGTCGCCGGTGAGGACGGTCGCGGTCACGGTCATCGCGTCGAGGTCGACGACGCTGATCGAGTCGGAGACATGGTTGACGACCCAGACCTCGTTTGCGGAGCGCGCGCGCACCGAGACCGGCTCGAGCCCGACCTTCACGCTGCCCGCGTGCCGCAGGTACGGTGCGGCGGCCAGCACATCGAAGACCTCGATGCGCGAGTCCACGGTGTTGACGGCGACGAGACGCGCGCCGTCCGGAGTCCGCTCGAGCGGATGGACATGCGGACTCTCGAAGTGGACGAATGCCTGCCCGAACGCGCCGGTCGCCGCCGTTCCCGCGAGGAGCACCATCGAGGCTCCGCGATTCATCATCGCCATATGCATCTCCAGAGTTCCTTGGCCCGCCCAAAGGCTACCTGCCTCCGCCGCGGATCAAAGCCCCGTGCTTGGAGTTTTGCACTTTCAAGCCGAGAAGTCGCCTGGGTGCGCCCCGCGTGGCGGGTCGTCAGGCGAAAAGTTCGCGCACGACCTCGCCGTGGACATCGGTCAGACGGTGGTCGCGACCGCCGTGACGGAAGGTCAGGCGCTCATGATCGACGCCGAGCAGCGCGAGCATGGTGGCGTGCAGGTCGTGCACATGGACCTTGTTCTCGGCCGCGTAGTAGCCGTAGTCGTCGGTGGCGCCGTAGCTGAAGCCGGGCTTCACACCGCCGCCCGCCATGAACATCGTGAAGCCGTGCGGGTTGTGGTCGCGGCCATCGCCACCCTGCGCGGTTGGGGTGCGGCCGAACTCGCCGCCCCAGAGGACGAGCGTGTCCTCGAGCATGCCGTGGCTCTTGAGGTCCTGGATGAGTCCCGCAATCGGCTTGTCGACCTCGGCGGCGTTCGACGAGTGCTGGCCCTTGAGGTCGCCGTGCTGGTCCCACTTGTAGCTGTGGGTGCACTGGATGAAGCGCACGCCCGCCTGCGCGAAGCGCCGCGCGAGCAGGCACTGGCGGCCGAAGTTCTCCGTCTTCTTCTCGTCGATGCCGTAGAGCTGCTTGGTCGCGTCGCTCTCACCCGAGAGATCCATGACCGCGGGCGCCGACGCCTGCATGCGGAAGGCGAGCTCGAAGCTCTCGATGCGCCCCTCGAGCGCGAGGTCGGTGCCGTTGCGGTCGGCGTGCAGCGCGTTCATCCCGTTGAGGAAGTCGAGCTCGCGGCGCTGGAGCTCGCGCGGCAAGCCGGCGGTCATGTGCTCGAACTGCGCCTTGCTCGCGGGTACGCCGGCGTGGCCGATCGGCGTGCCGTGGGTCCACGCGGGCAGGAACGAGCTCGAGAAGTTGTTGACGCCGCCGTGCCCGAGCGTCGGGCAGATCGTGATGAACGCGGGGAGGTCGGTGTTGTCGGTGCCGAGCCCGTACGCGACCCACGAGCCCATCGACGGACGGATGAAGGTGTCGGTGCCCGTGTGGATCTTGAGGAGCGCGCCGCCGTGCGCCGGATTCGAGCCGTGCAGGCTCTTCACGAAGCAGAGGTCGTCCACGACGCCGGCGACATTCGGGAAGAGGTCGCTCACCCATGCGCCCGAATCGCCGTACTGGCGGAACTTCCAGGGGCTCCGCAGCAGGTTGCCCGTCTCGGCGAACTGCACGCGGGGCTTCGCGAAGGGGAGCGGCTTGCCGTGGTCGCGCGCGAGCAGGGGCTTGTAGTCGAAGGTGTCGACCTGCGACGGACCACCGTGCATGAACAGGAAGATCACGCGCTTGGCGCGCGCGGGGAAGTGCGGCGCCGCAAGCACGCCGCCGCCCGCGCGGGCGTCGTCGGCGAGCATGCCGGCGAGCGCGAGCGAACCGAAGCCTGCGCAGAGCTGCGCGAGGGCGTCGCGGCGCGAGATGGGGTCGTGTCGGTGCGAGCAGAGCATGGCGCTTGGGTTCCGGTTCCGTTCCTCTTCCGTTCCTACTCCGTCGCTACTCCATGGTCACGAATTCGTTGGTCGAGAGCAGCGCGTGCACAAGGCGGGTGAGCGACTCGGTGCGGTCGAGCCCCGAGCGCTCGAGGTCGGCGAGGAAGTCGCGCGCCTCGTCGCGTTCGCGCGCGTCGGGCCTGCGGCCGAGCGTCCGGCGGAAGGCCTCGTGCACGCGTCCGTCGGAGTCGATCGTCTCGTCGGCGACCTCGCCCGCGAGCCGCTTCGCGGCGTCCTCGACGAAGGGCGCGTTCATGAAGAACAGGGCCTGCGGCGCAACGACCGTGCGCGGACGGCAGTCGATCGGCGCGCTCGAGTCGGGATAGTCGAAGGCGGTGAAGAGGCCGAACATCGCGTTCCGGATGACGGGCAGGTAGATGCTGCGGCGGTTCGAGTCGTACTGCGCGCCGTTCGCGGACTGGTCGTTCGTCACATACCCGTGGTCGGGCGTGCCGAGCAGCGTGCCGCCCATCGTGGTGTCGAGCGCGCCCGATGCGGCGAGGACCGAATCGCGGATCGCCTCGGCCTCGACGCGCCGCCGCGGGAAGCGCGAGAGCAGGCGGTTGTCGGCGTCGAACTCGGGCAGGGGGTCGTGCGTTGCGCTCGACTGGCGGTAGGTCGCGCTCGTCATGACGAGGCGGTGCATCGCCTTCATGCTCCACCCGTCGCGGGCGAAGCGCCGTGCGAGGTAGTCGAGGAGCTCGGGATGGGACGGCTTGCTGCCGAGCGTTCCGAAGTTGCTCGGCGTATCGACGAGGCCGGTTCCGAAGTGCCAGGTCCAGATGCGGTTCACGGCGACGCGCGTGGTGAGCGGGTTGTCGGCGTGCGCGATCCAGCGCGCGAGTTCGAGGCGTCCGCTCGCGTCGGCGGGGAACTCCGGTCCGGGCAGCACGCGCTCGAGCAACGCGGGCACGGCGCGGGCGACCTTCTCGCCACGCGGCTGCATGTGGTCGCCGCGGTCGTGGACGGGCGTCTCGTCGACCT
>JBEAQW010000194.1:0-23931 GCA_041163725.1 Planctomycetota bacterium | reverse complement strand
AGGTTGGTCGGCAGAATCGGCGTCATTGGTGCGTCCAGCGCGGGCCTCGCTCTCGAGACCCAGCATCCGGACACGCTCAAGCAAGATCGTTGCCACCTTCGTCTCCTCCTCGCCGGTGAAGCTCTTGAGGAGGTTCGCGGCCTTCGACGCGCTCATCGCGTCGAGGTACGACACGGCGGTCTCCGTCTGCCCCGACCCGTAGAGCTCGAGCATCCACTGCTTGCCCTGCTTCGGGGGCATCGCCTCGACGAGCTTCACCGCCTTGCGGAACTGCTCGTCGGTACGACGCTGCTTCTCGGCCTCGATGGACTTCTCCCAGGCGTCGACGCGTGCGTTGAAGGCGATCTCGCGCGCGTCGAGGTCGGAGCCGTCGCGCGCGAGCTGCTCGCGCATGCGCTGCGTCTCGTCGTGGAACCTGCGGAGCGCGAGCTCGATCTGCTCGCGGCTGCGGATGGTCGTATCGGCGCGATCGGCGCTCTCGAACGGCAGCTCGCGCAGCTTGCGCGCGAACTCCTCGTCGGCCATGGCGAGTTCCGCCTCCTCTTCGGCCTTGCGGCGCTCCTTCGCCTCGACGGCGACGGGGGCGGCGAAGATGCCGCGGACGCGCGACAGGCGCTCCGCGTCCACGCGCCCCGTCCCGAACAGCCAGCCGACGAACGCGACGACCGCAAGCAGGTGCGCGATGGCGAGGACGAGCAGGAGCTTGAGGATCGACTTCATGACCGTTCTCCGGATGCGTGGCCGCCGTCGTCGACGCCGCGGGTGCGGGCGTTGTTGGCGGCGATCTCGTCGAGCGTCGCCTGCTCGCGGCGGCGCTCGGTGGCTTCGAATGCCGCGAGCCGCTGCTCGCGGAGGATCTCGAGCGTGCGCCGGGCGCGCGACGCCTCGACGGCTGCAGCGCGTGCCTGCGCGATGCCCTTCTCGAGCGAGGCGATCTCGAGCACGGTCCGCTGCGCCTTGCGAAGCAGGCCGACACCGGCCGCCGCATGGTGGCGAAGGGTCGCAGGGTCGACCTCGCCGACGAGTTCCGCCCGCCACTGCTGGCGTCCCGAGGAGATCTCGGTCTGCCGCTCGCGCAGCGACTGCTCGAGCTCGCGGCGCTTGCGTTCGATCGCCGCGAGCGTGCGACGACGGACCTCCTCCTCGTCGAGGCGGCGGTCGAGCACGCGTTGAAGGGCGAATCGGAATCGGGCCATGGTTCAGTCGATGCGCGGGGGTTCAGCCCGCGCGTGCGGTCGCAGCGGTGGCGGTGGAAGTCGTCGCGGGCGCGGGAGCAGCGGCCGCGGCTTGCGGACGCTTGCCCGCGGTCTCGGCGGCGAGCGAGAGTTCGATGAGCGATCGGAGCGTGCGCGGCAGTTCGGCGCGCTCGTCCGGCGGCTGCTTGAGGAATGCGTCGATCGTCGGCCGCATGGCGATGGCCGCATCGACATCGGGACTCGACCCGCGCGCATACGCGCCGATCTGGATGAGTTCCTCGGCCTCGCGGTACGCGCTCAGGAGCCGCGAGATGTGGCGACGGGCCTGCAGATGGTTTCGGTCGGAGATCTGGTCGGCGACGCGCGAGATCGAGGACAGGATGTCGATGGCCGGGAAGTGCACGCGCTCCGCGAGCTTGCGCGAGAGCGAGATGTGTCCGTCGAGGATGCCCTTCGCCGCATCGGCGACCGGCTCCGTCATGTCGTCGCCCTCGACGAGCACGGTGTAGAAGCCCGTGATCGATCCACCGCCCGCGATCGCACCGGCGCGCTCGAGGAGGCGCGGCAGCATCGCGAACACGCTGGGGGTGTAGCCGCGCGTCGCGGGCGCCTCGCCCGCGGAGAGGCCGATCTGCCGCTGGGCCTGCGCGAATCGCGTCACCGAGTCGAGCATGAGGATCACATCGAGGCCGCGGTCCCGGAAGAACTCGGCGGCGCTGCACGCGACGGTCGCGGCGCGCACGCGCATGAGCGGACTCTCGTCGCCCGTCGCGACGACGACGACCGAGCGGCGGAGACCCTCCTCGCCGAGCACATGCTCGATGAACTCGGGCACCTCGCGGCCGCGCTCTCCGATCAGACCGATCACATTGACCGCGGCGGATGTGCCGCGCGCGATCGAGCCGAGCAGCGTGCTCTTGCCGACGCCCGGTCCCGCGAAGATGCCCATGCGCTGCCCCTTGCCGATCGTCAGCATGGAGTCGATCGCACGCACGCCGGTCGGAAGGATGTCGCGCACCACGCCGCGCGAGAGCGGGCTCGTGCGGGAAGGCCACAGCGGTTGCGGGGAGCCGGCCGCGATCGGTCCCTTGCCGTCGATCGGATTCCCGAGTGCATCGACGACTCGGCCGAGCCACGCCTCGCTCACGCCGATGGTCGCGAACGGCTGCTCGGCGACCACGCGGACGCCGGTCGAGACGCCCTCCGCCTCGTTGAGCAGCATCACGAGCGAACGCGGCCCGTCGAAGCCGACGATCTCGCCGCGCGGCGGATCCTGGCGATGCGGAACCATCACGCGGACGAGAGAGCCGACCGGCAGCGGAAGCTGATCGACGGTGAGCACGAGTCCGCGCACGGCGCGGACCGTGCCCGAGATCTCGCGGGGCTCGATCGCGCGGATCGCTGCGGGAATCGCGGAGAGGTTCATGACGCGTCGCTCCGTCCGCCGGCATCGCCTGCTTCCGGGCCGGTTGCATCGGTTCCGGTGCCGGTGCCATCGGCGTCGTCGTCGGCGACCAGCGGCTCATCCGCCTCCGAGGCTCCGCGGTCCGGGTCCGAGGCACGACCGATCAGCCCCTCGCGCATGCGTCGGAACTGCGTCTCGATGCGCGCATCGACGGTGCCCTCGGGCGAACGCACGATGCAGCCGCCACGACCGACCGCGGCGCTCGGCCGGATCGACACCGCAGCTCCCTCGGGAAGCGCGGCCGTGAGCCGCGGCATCGCCTCGGCGACGAGCTCCACATCCTCGGCCGCGACCTCGACGGTGACGCGCGTGGCGCGCGCGAACAATCCGACCGCGGCCTCCGCCGCATGCGCGACCGCGTCGCGGTTCGCGTCGATGTGCTCGCGCACGATGCTCTCGGCGATCGCGAGGGCGATGCCCGCGAGTTCGCGCTCCGCGCCGCGCATCACCTCGTCGCGGCGGGCCATCCAGCGCGAGAGCTCGGCGGCGAAGGATTCCTCGACCGCCGCAAGACGCGCGGCGTGCGCCGCCTGCGCCGCGGCGCGCCCCTCGGCGAGCCCCTTCGCGCCACCTTCCTCGAGTCCTTGCGACAGCCCCGCCGCGCGTCCTTCCTCGAAGCCGTCCCGCCGCGCCTCCGCGCGCATGCGATCGCACTCGGCGCGCGCAGCCTCGACGATCGACGCAGCCTCGCGCCGCGCCTCGTCGAGCGCATGCTGCGCGGCCACACGGAGGTCGCCGAGATGGACGACGCCTCCGACATTCGCCGCCGCGCGTGAGGATGACTGCTTGATGACCGCCATGCGTCGAGACTCCGCTCCGGTCAGACCACGATGTCCTGCGCGCCACCGCGCCTCGAGACGATGATGTCGCCGGACTCCTCGAGCCGCCGCACGATGTCGACGATGCGCTGCTGCGCCGCCTCGACATCGCTGATGCGGACGGGACCCATGAACTCCATGTCCTCGCGGATCGACTCGGCGGCACGGGACGACATGTTCGAGAGGATCTTGTTGCGCAGACCTTCCGACGCGGTCTTGAGCGCGAGGCAGAGCTCGTCGTTCTCGACTTCCTTGAGCACCGCCTGGATGCCCTTGTCGTTGACATCGTTGATGTCCTCGAACACGAACATGCGCTTGCGGATCTCGTCGACGAGATCCTGGTCCTCGCCCTCGACGCCCTGCATGATGGCACGCTCGGTCGAGCGGTCGACGAGGTTCAGGATCTCCGCGACCGTCTGGACGCCGCCGACCTTCTCGCTCGAGGTGCCGATCATGTTCGAGAGCCTGCTCTCGAGCGCGAGCTCGACCTCGCGGATCACCTCGGGATTCGTCTGCTCCATGTTCGCCACGCGGCGCACGACCTGGATCTGCTTCTCAGCCGGGAGTCCGACGAGGATCTCGCTCGCCTTGTGGTGCGGAAGGTGGCTGACGATGAGCGCGATGGTCTGCGGATGCTCGTCCTGGATGAAGGTGAGCAGGTTCGCGCTCTCGGCCTTCTGCAGGAACGCGAACGGCGTGCGCTGCACCTGGGTCTGGATCTGCTGGATGACCTTCTCCGCGGTCTTGGGATCGAGCGAGTTCTTGAGGAGCGAACGCGCGTAGTCGAGCCCGCCCTCGCGCACATAGCCCTGCGCCATCGCGAGCGAGTAGAACTCGCTGATGACCTCCTGGCCGAGCTCGGTCGGCACATCGCCGAGCGCCGCGAGCGCGCGCGTGACCTCCTCGACGGTCTCGGTCGGCATCTCCTGAAGCAGTCGCCCCGCACTGTCGGCGTCGAGGAGGAGCAGCAGGATCGCGCTCTTCATCGTGCCGTCGAGCTCGTCGGCGGTCTTTGGGAGCTTCATGCCCGGTCGGTAGGCCATCGTTGTTCCTTCGGGAAGCGCGCGTGGCGCGCGGAATCAGGCGGTCGTCCGCATCCATCGGCGCAGGATGCCGGCGATCTCCGCGGGCTCCCGCTTGGCGAGTTCGTTGAGCTGGTCGAGCATCTGCGCACGGCGCAGGCTGTCGTCGTCGAGCTCCATGCCCTCGAGCGCGGGCGTCGCCTCGTCGGCCTCGCCCACGATCTCCGCATCGTCGGACTCGAGCTTCGGCGGCACGCCCGCGAGTTCCTCGGCACTCGGCAGTTCCTCGCGCGCCGACGCCTTGCGGGCGATGTTGAACATGAAGAAGAGGCTTGCGATCGCGAGCACCCCGAGACCGATCGGCTTCACGAGCCCACCGGCGCCGCCCGAGCCCCCGCCGCTTCCGAGCACGAGTTCGCCGAGCCCGCCGGCGACGGACGCCTGCAGCGGCGCCTGCTCGAAGTCGTAGTACCAGCCCACCTCGACGGCACCGCGCTTCGAACCCTCGACGCCATCGGTGTTGACGAGCGGCTCGACGAGGCGCTTCACGCGGCCGAGTTCCTCGTCGCGCACGGCGACGAGATCGCCCTCCGCCGGCTCGCGGGCCTCCCCGTCCTCGGCCGCGGGGTTCTTCATGCGCCAGACCTGCACGAAGTAGCTCCAGGGAATCGTGACGCTCGCGTCGATGCGCGTGGCGTACCCGGTGGGATCGACCTCGGTGCGGCGCGTCGCGGGAATCTCGGCGCGGTACTTGGCTTCGCTGCGCTCGACGGCGCTCTGCGAGCCCGTCGCGCCCGGCGCGCCGAGCGAGAGGCCCGTGTTCGGCACGACGCCCGGCTCGCGCGATCCGTTCGCACCCTTCGCCTCGCTGCTCGAGCTGAACTCGCTGATCGGCGCGACGACACCCTCCTTGAACTCGGTGGTGGTGCTCGTGCGCTCGGTGGTGACGACCTGTGCGTTGACCGCGATGCGCGCGCCCGGGATGCCGAGGGCGGTCTCGATGCTCTCCTCGATCGAGTGCTCGACCTTCTCCTTCTGCGCGAGGTTGTTCCCCGAGGCGAGCCCGTCGATGCCGGTCGGCTTGCAGACGCCGCCATCGGTGATCGAGACATTCTGCGGCTTCATGCCCGACTGGGTTCCGGCGACGAGCGCCGCGATCGCGTCGACCTGCTCCTGCGCGAGTCGGCCCGAGCGCATCACCACGGTGACGCTCGCCGTCTGCGCGTTGCGCATCGAGCCGAGGGGCGTCGACGACTTCGGCGCGATGATGACGGTCGCCGACTTCACGTTGCGGAAGCCGCCGATCACCTTCGACAGCACGGTCTGCACCGCGAAGAGGTGGCGGCGTCCGCGCTCGCTCTCGGGCGCGAACGGATCGCTCGGCACGAGGTCCCCGATGTTCAGGTCGGCGGCGCCGCCGGACTGCGCGAAGTCGGCGAGCAGGCCAGCGTGGCGATCGGCGGGCACCAGCAGCTGGCCGTTCTCCTCGGCGTACTCGACACCGCGCGTCGCGAGGAACTGGCGGGCATCCTCGTAGGCGGTCGGCTGGACGGCGAAGGGAACCGCGTCGGTCGTCGCGCTCCACTGCGCCACGAGGAAGAGCCCGAGCGCGAGGATGACCACGAGGCTGCCCGCAAGCAGCTTGGCCGATGCGGACAGACCCGACATGCGGGTCCGGATGAATTCGAGCGCGTCGCGAAGTCCCTGCACGCGTTGGCCTCCATGCCGTTGCGCGGATACGCCATCCTGGCGTCACGCAGTCAGAGAACGCTCATCGGCAGGAAACTGTTTCACCCCGCAAGGATTGCGCTCTGTCCGGGCGGGAATTGCGCGGCCGGAACGGGCCGAATCGGCACTTCCCGCGCGCGCTGAACGAGGCCGACGCCACACCTCCGGCGGATGCCCGGACGCCGCCCCCGACGAAGCGGAGCGACCGGCACGCGGCGCACGGCAGCGGAACGGAGGATCGGTTGGAACCGTGGAGGAGCGGGCGTCGATCCGCGCCGACTCAGACGCGGATGTTGCGGATCTCGTCGTACGCGCCGACGACCTTGTTCTGGAGCGCCACCAGCATGCGGAACGCCGAATCGGCCTTCTGCGTCGCGATCAGGACGCCCTCGATGTCGTCGCGCTGGCCCGTGAGCAGCTCGTTGGTCGCCTGCGAGGCGTCCTTCTGCATCTCGTTGACCTTCCGGAGCTCGTCGAGGAGCTCCTGCTTGAAGCCGCCGCCATCGCCCTGCTGCGATCGCGGGGCGACCGGCTGCTGGGCGTTGACGCGGGAGACGATTCCAAGCGGGTCGATCATGGCGGGCTCTTTCCTCGGACCACCGTCAGCATACGCCGTGCCAGCGCGCCGGAGCGGTGCCTTTCAACTGCGTCAGGCGATGATCCTCAGCGATGCCTCGAACATCGCCTTCGTGGCGTCGATCGCTGCAAGATTCGCGTCGTAGGCCCGGCTCGCGGCCATGGCGTTGGCCTGCTGGGTCACGGGGTCGATGTTCGGGTACCAGACATAGCCGTTCCGGTCGGCCTTCGGGTCGCTCGGGGCGTAGACGGAGCGGAAGTCCCGCCGCGGCGTGATCGCGGAGACATGGACGCCGAGCGGGTCGCCGCTCACCGGATCGCCCTGCGCGAACTCGACCACGCGCTCGGAGAACGCCGAGGGCGAGGACGGGTCGACCTTGACCTCCGCGTTGGCGATGTTGGCGGCGATCGCATCGAGGCGCGTGCGCTGCGCCACGAGGGCCGAGGTGGAGAGGTCGAGCATCCCGAACATGGGTCAGGTTCCTTCGTTGCCGAGCGGTCCGGTCACGGACGCTCGCGGATGGCGGCGTTGATCATCTCGAACTGGTTCCGCATCAGCTGCGATGCGGCGCGGAAGGCGTAGACATTCTCCGTGACCCGCTGCAGAAGCCGTTCCACGCTGCGGTCGTTGCCGTCGTGGAAGAGGATGTTGTCGCCGAGCACCTCGGGACGGAGCTCGACGCCGGCGGGCGTGAACGCCACGGGCGCCGAGTCGTCGAGCTCGAGCCTGCCCGATGCATCGACGCTGCCCTGCTCGATCGAGTCGCGCAGCGCCGCCTGGAATGCCCGCGGATCGACATCGACCGGACGGAAGCCCGGCGTCTCCGCGTTCGCGAGGTTGCCCACGAGCAGCCGCTGGCGCGCCGACATGAACTGCAGCGAGCGCTCGAGCGCCGGAAGCGAGGTGTTGCCGAGGAAGCCGTCGATCATGGCGTTCGCC
This sequence comes from Planctomycetota bacterium, assembly GCA_041163725.1. Lineage (GTDB taxonomy): Bacteria > Planctomycetota > Phycisphaerae > Phycisphaerales > SM1A02 > QWPT01. The sequence continues at coordinate 16,186 of JBEAQW010000194.1, read as the reverse complement.
GCTCAGAGTTCCTGCGGAACGAGCGACTCCTCCTTCCACTTCTTGAGCTTGAGACCGAGCGTGCGGACACCGATGCCGAGCGCCTTCGCGCTCTTCTGGCGGTGTCCCCGGAAGCGCTCGAGGGTCGCGACGATCGAGCGGCGCTCGATCTCGTCGAGCGTGAGGTCGCCGTCGCAGACGAGGCTCGGGAGACCGGTGCCGTCGGTCGACGCAGCGGCCTGCGATGCGGGCGCGGGCGCGCTCGCCTGCACGCTCGGCGCGGAGTGCACCGCGAAGGTCTCGATCATGGGTGGTTCAGACGCGGCGCGCGCGAGGCGTACCCCGACGCCACCCGCGACCGCCGACGACGGCGCGGGAACATCGTTGGCGACGAGCCAGGGCGCGACGAGTTCGGACGGGATGACCTCGCCCGACGCGAGCACCGCGGCGCGCTCGCAGAGATTCTGCAGCTCGCGCACATTGCCCGGCCATCCGTAGCGCTCGAAGAGCGCGAGCGCATCCTTCGCGAGCTTCTTGCGCCGTCCGCCCTCGCGGTCGGCGACGAGACCGAGGAAGTGATCGGCGAGCTCCTGCACATCGCTCACGCGCTCGCGCATCGGAGGCATCGCGATCGGCAGGACATTCAGGCGGAAGAAGAGGTCGCCGCGGAAGCGGCCCGCGTCGACCTCGCGCGCGAGATCGCGGTTGGTGGTCGCGATGATGCGGACATCGGCCTTCTGCGCGACGCTCGAGCCGACGCGCTCGAAGCTCTTCTCCTGCAGCACGCGGAGGAGCTTCGCCTGCAGCTCGGGCGGAATCTCGCTGATCTCGTCGAGCAGCAGCGTGCCGCCGTCGGCGAGTTCGAAGCGGCCCTTGCGGAGCCGGTCCGCGCCGGTGAATGCGCCCTTCTCGTGACCGAAGAGCTCGCTCTCGAGCAGCGCCGCCGAGAGCGCCGCGCAGTTGATCGCGAGGAACGGGCCGCCCGCGCGGGGGCTGTTCTCGTGGATGAAGCGCGCGGCGACCTCCTTACCGGTGCCGGACTCGCCGGTCACCAGCACGGTGCCGTGGCTCTGCGCGATCGGCATGAGCTCCGCGCGCAGCGACTCCATCGCGGCGCCGGAGCCGATCATGCGGTGGCTCTGCGCGCGGCGCGTCTGCGGCGCCGCGTTGGCGCGGAGCACCTGGTTCTCGCGGAGCAGCCGCGCGTGCTCGAGGGCACGCTCGGCGCTGATCGCCAGCTCGTCGCCCGAGAAGGGCTTCGTCACATAGTCGAACGCGCCCTTCCGCATCGCCTCGACCGCGGTCTCGACGCTGCCGAACGCCGTCATGAACACGACGGGAAGCTCCGCATCGATCCTCCGGATCGCCTCGAGCAGCTCGAGCCCGTTCATTCCGGGCATCTGCAGGTCGGTGACCACGCATTCCGGGCGCTTGTCGGCGATGCGCGCGAGCGCGCCGGCACCATCGGGCGCGGTGACCACCGAGTGGCCCTTCCGGCTGAGGATCGCCGCGACGCTGTCGCGCATGAGTTCCTTGTCGTCGACCACGAGAATCCTGCCCATTGCTGAAACTCCTTATCCAGCCGTTGCGTGAACATCCGTGTTTCCGGCGATGCGTCGCCGCACCGCCTCGCCGAGCGAGACCCCGTCGGCGGCCGCGAGCGCGACCGGTTCGAGCGGAAGCGAGAGTTCGAGACGCGCACCCCGACGGCCATCGGTCTCGCGCGACGACTCGCCGCATGCGGTCATGCCGCCGTGCGCATCGACGATGCGGTGCACGATGGCGAGACCGAGACCGGTCCCCTCCTCGCGCGTCGTGAAGAACGGATTGAAGATCCGCTCGCGCGCCTCGGCGGGAATGCCGGGGCCCGTGTCCTCCACTGCGAGCACCACGAATCCGCGGCGCGCACCGTCCGCCGTACGGAGGCGCGCATCGCGTGCCGAGAGCGTGATCGCGCGCGTGGCGCGCCCACGCATCGCCTCCGCGGCGTTGCGCACGAGGTTCGAGACCGCCTGCGCCATGAGCGCGGGATCGGCAACCAGCGCGCATGCGCCGTCGATGGCGATGTCCGCCGCGATCCCCTCCTGCTCGAGCACTCCCTCGCAGTCGGCGAGGGCGAGCTCGAAGATCTCGCGCGCGCTCGTCGGCACGGCGTGCACGCGCGTGTCGCGCGCGAAGCTCAGCACATCGCCGACGATCCGGTCGAGTCGCGTCGCGGCGCGGCGGATCCTGTCGACGCTCGACGCCGCATCGGCGCGGTCCGCGACATCCTCGGCGAGGAGTTCCGCGTGCAGGGCGATCGCGCCGAGCGGATTGCGGATCTCGTGGGCAATGCCCGCGGCCATCTCGCCGAGCGCCGCGAGGGAGCGCGAGCGACGCAAGCGCTCGTTCGCCTCGGCGAGCTCGGCCTGCAGCCGCTCCACCTGCGCCTGCAGCGCGACATGCGTCTCCTGCAGACGCGCGGTCGCCTCGCCGAACGAGCGGATGAACTCCGCGAAGTCGGCGTGCTCGGCATGGGGTGCATGGTGGCCAACGGCGCTCATTCAGCCTCTCCGATCGGTGAATCTGGGGGACGCCGCGCCCGACGCCCCGTAGGCGCGGTGGGCGGCGCGTCCCTGGTCTCCTCGCGCGATCTCCGCGCCCGCGTCGCGCCTGCGCGCCGCGAGTTCGGCCGCGAGCCGTTCATCCGCACGCTCGAGTTCCACGAGCAGCTCGAGGACCTCCTGCACGACGCCGCGCACGGAGTCCGCTTCGGCAGGCGTCCAGTCGCGCGAGCCGGCCGCGAGCGCCCGCCACTCGTCGTCGAACGAACGCATGCTCGCGATGCACGCGTCGCGCGCCGCGAGATGCGAGTCGAGGATCGCGTCGGCCTCGGCCTGCGGCAGTTCGCCGCGCGCCGCCGCATCGATCGCGGCGAGCATGCCGGGCTGCTCCGCCACGAGCGAGCGCATCGCGCGCGCCGAGGCCAGCCGTCGCGCCGCGATCTCGCGGAGCCGCATGATTCCGCCCGAGGTCATTCGCTTCCTCCGGTCGAATCGCCGGGATCCTGCGCAAGCCCACCCTCGGCGCCTCCCGACGGACGGCGGCGCAGCCAGTCCTGCCAGTCGCTGCGCGTCAGCACGGCGCCGCTCTCGCGGATCGACTCGTCGCTCATGCTCTTGAGAAGCCGCAGCGCACGCAGATGCGCGGCATCGGCGCGCTTCGTCTCGCCGAGGCGGTCCGAGGCGTTCACGATCTGGATGAGCGCGAACATGCCGACCGGACTCTCGGGGTACTTGCGCACGACGGTCTCGTAGAAGTCGACGGACTCGCGGAGGTCACCGCGATCGAACGCGCAGTGCGCACGCTGGAGATACGCCTCGCGCAGCATGTCGCGGCGCAATCCATCGAGCGTGGCGCCCGGCACCTCGAGCGCATCGATCGCGAGCTGGTACTCCTGCTGCGCCTCCGCGAGCCGCTCCCTTCCCCGACGCGCGAGTTCGGCGCGGCGCGCCTCGGTCGTCGTGGCGGAATCGGACTCGTCGACCGTCACCCGCCCGAGCCTCTGCAGGCTCTCCGCGAGCCGGAACCTCCGCTCGCCGACCGCCGGTGCATCGGGATCGCGCTCCACGAGTTCGCGCAGACGCTCGGCGCACGCGACGAAATCCCCGCGATCGAACGAGAGCCGCGCGAAGAGTTCGAGCGCCTCGAGATACTGCTCGCTCTCGGGGCGAAGTCCCGCGCCGCCCTCGAGGATCCGGCCAAGTTCCGCGAGCGCGCGCGTGGTGTCGCCCGAGTCGACGAGCACGCGGCACAGCGGCATCGCGACGCGGGGATCGTTGCGCGTGATCGCGTAGACCGACTCGTAGGCTTCGCGGGCCTTCTCGAAGTCGCGCTGCTGGTGGTGGATGTCGCCGATGCGGATGAGCGCCTCGGTCCGCTTGCTGTCGCCTTCCTTGAGTTCGGCGAGCGAACGCCGGAAGTAGTCGAGCGCCGCATCGGCCTCGCCCGCGCAGTCGAGGCAGTCCGCCGCCGCGAACAGGAGCTCCGCGCGCTCGGCGACGGGAATCGCCTTTCCCGTCTCGGTCTCGAGGTAGCGCCCGAAGGCCGAGGCGGCCTTGCGGAAGAGTCGGTTGATGATCGCCCGCTCGCCAGGGTCCATGCCGGCGGCGCCGCCGACCCGCGCGATCTCCGCATCGCGCCGCGCGCGGGCCTGGCGCGAGGCGCTGTCGGCCACGATCGCGTGGGCGTTCGCAACGCCGAGCCCGGAGTCCGCGAGCTCGAGCACGAGCTCCGCGAGCGCGATCGCACCGCCGAGGTGGCCACGGGCGAGTTCATCGCGCGCGAGTTCGTTCATCGCGGACTCGGCCTCGCCCGCGGTCACCGCCTGCAGCGATCCCCTCGCGTCCAGCGCGACGAGCTCCCGGAAGTCGCGCAGCGCATCATCGAGCTGCCCGAGGGCAGCCGAAGCGCGAGCGCGCGCGAGCCGGAGGTTCGCCTTGAGTTCGGAGGGGTGTTCCGCAAGGACCGCGCGATCGAGGATCGCGTACGCCTTCGTCGGATTCTCCGCGAGTTCCAGCTCCGCAAGGCCGAGGGCGAGATCGATCTCGCCCTCGAGTTCGGACGACGGCGAGACGCTCCTGCGCGCGTGCGCGAGGGAGTTCTCCGCCTCGGTGTACATCTTCTCACGCCGGTAGGCCTCGCCCAGCAGGTACCAGAGTTCCGTGTAGCGTTCGATCGAGACGCGTTCGCCCGTACCGAGTGCGCTGTCCGCGCGCCCGAGGTCGATGAGCACCTGCTCCCGCGCCTTCTCGACCTGTCCGGCTCCGAGTCGGATTCGTCCCGCGAGCGCCCCGCTCCACGCGAGGTCCTCCGCGTCGGCATGCACCGAGTCCCGGAAGTCCTCGAGCGCCTCGAAGAACGCACCCACCGCGCGCGGATCGCTGCCTGCGCGTGCATAGGCCTGCTCGAGCGTGCGACGGCCGAACTTCCTCGCGAGCGCACGCGCACGCGCGTCCTCGCCGGCGCGGAGGGCGGCATCGACCGCGTCGCTCTCGCGGCCGCATGCAAGCAGCAACTCCGAGTAGCGCGCCATGCTCGAGTCATCGAGCACGGCACCCTCCGCCATCAGCGCCTCGTATCTCTTGGCGACCGCATCGCTCGGCTCGGCGGCTGCACCCGCGGCAAGCACCTCGGCGGCGGCGAGATCGGCGCGCGCGACCTCGAACACGCGCGCGAAGCCCTCCGGCGCATCCTGCAGATGGGGCGCGATCACTTCCTCGAGGATCGTCCGGGCGACGGCGAACTCACCGCGCGCGATCTGTCCGTTCGCCTGCGCGAGGGTCTCGCTCCACTGGCTGGGCGCGCGATGGGCACGCGCGTACCAGATCGCACCGGCGATCGCGCCGATGGCGAGCACGAGCACCGGGATCTGCCAGGAATCCCGCAGCAGGGCCGTGAATCCAGGGGCGGCCGGGCTCGGCGCGGACGCACCCGAACCTTCGGCTCCGCGAGCCGCTTCCGCTGGTGGTTTGGTCGATGGCGTGGCTGACATCGAGTGACTCAGAATCCTTCCGAGCGTGCTTTCGCACCTGACGGAGCCAATCCTTGGCTCCGCGACGGTTCATGCGGGCTGATCCGCCGGAGGAGAACTCCGGGCGGGGACGCCCCCGTTCGCATCATCGGCAGGCAAGAAGAGAATCCTCAAAAGGCAGAAACTGCTCATTTCGGGCCGAGGTCGCCGGGGCGCGCCCCATGCGGCGTCCACCCGTGCCATCCGACGCGGATCAGGCCCTTCGATCAGACCCTCCGATCACACCCTCGGATCGGACCCTCGGATCAGACCCTCGGATCAGACCCTCGGATCAGACCCTCGGATCGCGCTTGCCGTCGTCCGGGCCCCGGGGCCGTTCGCCCGACGCGGCGCTCGAGTCACTGCCCTTGCCACGCGACTCGCGCTCGCCGCGCACACCCCCCGCCCCATCGCCCTCGGACTCCTCCGACGGGTCGTCGGACCCGAGCGCCTCGGCAGCCTCCTGATCGGTCATCGCCAGGAGCGAGCAGGCGGCGTCGACCGTGGCCGCGCCCTGGTCGACGACCGCGGTGCCGGAGAGCATCTCCGCCGGACCATCGCCCCTCGGGTGCAGCCAGGCGAGAAGCATGACGATGGGATTCGCCACCGTGACGAGCGAGGCGAGCGATCGGGCCAGAAGCCGCGCGCGGGAGAGCGCTCCCCCCTTGGCCGAGACGATCACGAGACCCATGACCCGCTTCCCGAGGGATCGCCCGAAGACGACATCGCCGATCGTCGCGAAGGCCCAACCGATCCCGAGTACGACGAGCGATGGCAGCGCCTGCTCGAGGCTTGTCTGGGAGATGGGAAACTGAAGGAGGTCGAGCGGCGAGCCTCCCACGAAGAACCAGACGACGAGCAGTCCCGGCAGCAGATCGATGAGCATGCCCGTGCCCCGTCGACCGAGCGGAGCGCCCCGTGCGGTGCGCCTTGAACGGGTCGAAGCGCCGGGGGCGGCGCCGACGCCCGCTGCGCGCAATCGCGCGTCGAGATAGGCATCCGACCCGAAGATCACCGCGCAGAGGACGAGCGCGACCGAGAGGACCCCCACGATCGGCAGGTGTACCCAGCTCCCCGAGGCGAAGCCCGGGGGCTTCAGCGGCACGACCGGCTCCGGCTCGGACGCCGAGAGCGAGAGGTCGCGCGCGACGCCCCGGCCCTTCTCGCCGAGTTCAAGGAGCACGCCACGGCTTCCGAACGACCCGAGGCTCCAGGCGCGATCCGGCTCGTCGAACTCCGCCCAGGGGCGCACGACACCATCTCGCACAAGGCCGGCGCGGATGCGTGCGTGCGACTTGTCGACTCCGTCGGACGGTCGGATGCGATCGACGACGACGGGAATGGAGCCGATCGCGAACCCGCCGAGCACCGCGCGCGGCGCGAGGCGTCCGGCATCTCCGGCCGAATGGGTCAGCTCGCGCGCTTCCCACGCGCGCTCGTCCGACAAGGTCGCGAACCATGACCGACCCTCGCGCGATCCGAGCACCGCGAAACGGCCGTCGACGGCGAAGAGGCTCGTCGCCTCGACGGGGTCGACGGGCGGAAGCGCTTCCTCGCGCCAGACCGAATCCGCACCCGATTCGCACGCGAGCGTTCCGAACCAGTATCCGCGCGGCTGGCCGGCGTCCTCGCGCCGCAACCGCATCAGGACGCCGAGTCTGTCTCCCGCGAGCGCAACCGCACGCACTTCGCCCGCGACCGGCAGCGCCTTGAGCAGGATCGGCGCGGTGCGAGGCAGCGTGTACCAGTGCCCGACAGCCTCGTTCTTCGCAGCGAACAGCGTCAGGATGAAGGGCGCGTCGCCCTCGTCGGTCCTCGTGAGCACGACCACGCGCGCGCCTTCGGCGGCGAGCGCGATCGGTTCGCGCGCGAAGCGAAGGACGAGTCGCTCGGTCGGCGCGGGCTCGTCGGACGCATGGTGCATGAGCGCGTAGCTCTCGGTCGGCTGGGGTGCCGACGCGCGAGCCGGTTGCGGCCGACCGGTTTCGGGTGCGTTGCGCACGATCCACCAGAGGTGGCCGTCGCCGGAGGCGGAGAGCGGGATGGAACCCGGAAGGTCCGCGCGCGCACATGGGACGCACGCGAGCGTGATCGCCACGACGGCGGAGAGCATGCGCGAGATCGCGCAGGAAAGCGCGCGGTGCGCGAGGCGCGCGACGCCCCCTCGCGTGCGCACGCACGCGGTCATGGCACGCTGCCCGCCGCGGACCCGGCGCCTGCATCGCCCCCCGCTTCGACCGGATCGATCGCAAGCACATGCTTCACCGAGTCGGGTCGCAACTGCGCGGTGAGCTCCTCGAGCGAGAAGAACCGCGGCTTCATGCGCCGCATCATCGCGGCGGGTTCATCGAGATAGATGCGCACGGTCGCGCCTCGGCGCGCGGCGTCGACCTCGATGCGGCGCGGAACCTTCGGCCAGGCGCCCTGTGCGAGATTCGCCGCGGGCGCGGGCGTGTACTCCGAGAGGCGCGCGACGAAGCGCGGACCATCGCCGCGGTCGAGCACGCGCACCTCCGCAGGCAGTCCGTCGGCCGTGAACCGCAGCGCGATCTCGCAGCCGGCGAACGGTGCGTAGACCACCGCGTGCCGATCGAGGACCGAGCCGCCCGCAGGCTCTCCGGAGGGCGCATCCGGAAGACGGACGACGCGCGCATCCGCGGGAATCGCGTGCATGCCGCCAAGCGTGCGCACGCTCTTCGGAGCGAGCAGGATCAGTTCGTCGGCCGCACCGCCATCGAGCGCGCTGCTCCACGCGCGCGTGTCGACCCGGTCGTAGACCGTCAGGCTCGTCGGGTCCTTCTCGAGCAGGAACACCCATCCGCGCACGCCGTCGCTGCCGACCCAGAGCAGGTTGGTACCGACCTTCGTCGCGCGGAGCGCGCCGCGGTCGCCCGAGGCGAGGAAGATGTCGGCCTCGCACTGGTCGAAGTGCTCGCCATCGGAATCGCGGTAGCGCAGCTCGAGCGATGCACGCGACTCGAGCGTGTCGAGGCGCGATGCGCGCAGGTTGTGCGAATCGATGATCGCGCCGAGAAGCCGCTCGGCCTCCTTCAACTCGGACTCGAGGTCCGCTCCGCCCGCATCGACGCCGCCCGAGATGACGGGCTCCGTCGCGCGCGGCGCGCAGCCGACGAACGGCCCGCCGGGCAGCGCGGTGGCGAGCATGGCGGTCAGCATGGCGGCGCGCACACCCCGGCGCGTTCCGTGCTCACCAGTTGCCATCGAGAACCTCGCCAAGTTGCTCGCTGATCTCGCAGGCGGCCCGCTCGTCGAGCTTCGGATTGACCACCGACACGGGAGCCTCGCCCTCGGCGGCGCCCTTCGGCAGGACGCGCCAGTACTCGACGCCGCCTTCCGAGGTCGTCTCGACGATGCGGAGCAGCTTCTTGCGCAGGAGCAGCAGCATCAGCACGAAGCGGAAGCGCACGCGATGCGGCCGCTCGTCGGCACCGAGGCGCTCGAAGAGGTCGAGGAGCATCTGGTCGTCGACGAATCCGCGGCGCTTCTCGTTGGGTTCCGCGACGACGGTGCGCCAGAACGCGAGGATCTCGCGCGGCCGCTTCGGCGACTCCCATCCTTCCTCGGTGAAGTCGAGGCGGACGGGCGGTGCGGAAAGATCCTCCTCGCGCTCGACGAGTGCGACGATGCAGGGCGCGCCCGGCACCAGAGGTGCTCCGGTCGCCGCGCACTGCCCGGTCGAGCGTCCGATGTCCCAAGTGGTCGAGATCCTGCTCATTGGTCCCGCGATCATACGGGGCGGCGTATGATCGCGGGCCTCATGTCCGCCGATTCAGCGCGCACCAGAACCGAGGTCGGCCTGCATGCCTGAGACGACCGCGACCGAACTCTCCGTCGGAGACTTCTTCCGGGCCGATGGCCCGCTCGAGATCTTCCTCGAGTTCGCGTTGATCTGGCTCGGCGTGTACGGCATGTTCCGCTTCCTGCGCGGCACGCGTGGCGCGGGCGTGGTCAAGGGATTCATCCTCGTCGCGGTGTCGCTCGCGCTCGTGATCCGCATCTTCGGCGACGCAACCGATGGATTCGCGCGGCTGCGCTTCCTGTTCGACCGGGTGTTCAACCTGCTCGCCATCCTGCTCGTGGTCGTGTTCCAGCCGGAGCTCCGCGCGGCCATGGGGCGGCTCGGACGCGCCCAGTTCTTCACGGCGCGTCGCGCGAACGCCACGGGCCTCTCGGACGAGATCGCCGAGGCCGCCGAGTTCCTCTCCCGCAACCGCTTCGGTGCGCTCATCGTGATCCAGCGGCAGATCGGCGTCGGCGACCTCGAGGGCGGAACCGTGCTCGATGCGAAGGTGAGCGCGACGCTCCTCGAGAGCATCTTCTGGCCGAACTCGCCGCTGCACGATCTCGCGGTCGTGATCCGCGACGGACGCATCTGGGGCGCGGGCGTGCAGCTGCCGCTCGTCGAGCAGGGCGCGCTTCCCGCGAGCCTCGGCTCGCGCCACCGCGCGGCGGTCGGCGTGACCGGCGACAACGACTGCATCGCCGTGGTCGTCAGCGAGGAGAACGGAACCATCCGCATCGCCGAGGGCGGCAAGCTGACCGATCCGATTCCCGCGAAGACACTGCGCGAGGAACTGCTGCGGCGGCTCGCCGCGCAGAATCCCGGATTCGTCTTCGATCGCCGAGGGGAGGCTGCAGCGTGACGAGCAGGCATGAGCATGCCCGCGGGCCGCGGCACGGCGGCGCTCCGCATCGACCAGAGTCGTGGCGCGAGAAGCTGCTTTCCTACGCGACCGTCACGGCGACCGCGGCGCTGATCTGGATCTGGGCATCGAACCAGACGCGGCAGTCCGCGGACGCGAACTGCCGCGTGCACTTCCTTCCCGCGGACCGCGAGACACAGTCGGTCGGCCCCGAGGAGCCCGTGTCGGTCCGGCTGCAGTTCACGGGGTCGAAGTCCGCCGTCGAGGCCGCGGTGAACGCGGTGAACGGCCGCATCTTCGACCTCACCGTCGGCACGACGGGGATCCCGTCGGAGCCCGGAAGCCATGACATTCCACTCGCACAGATTCTCAAGGCGGTCTCCGGCGTGAGCGATAGCGGTGCCGCGCTGCGCGCCGTGCAGCCGCAGACCGCTTCGATCGTCATCGAGACGATCGTGCGTCGCGAGGCCCGCGTCATCGTGCGCCCCGCCGGGCGCGGCGCGCTCACGGGCGTAACCTTCGAGCCGAGGACCGTCTCCGTGTGGGTGCCCGAGGCGCTGCTACCGAAGCTGCCGTCGACGCTCGTCGTCGAGGCGGTCGTGCCGCAGACCGGACTCGAGGAGTCCGAGGTCACGCTCTCGCTGCCCTCCGACATCGCCGCGGTCGTCGGGAAGGTGCGCATCGATCCTCCTCGCGTGACCGTCCGTCCGACGGAGTGAGCGCCCGACGGAGCGAGCGTTCGCCACGGGAAGCTGCGGAAGCGCCGGCTACTGCGCGACGCGCACCGCGTGATACGCCTTCTTGCCGCGCCGGACGAGGATCACGCCGCCTGGCAGCGCATGCTCGCTGCGGACGGTGAAGTCCGCGCCGACCTTCTCGCCGTTCACGCTGACCGCGCCGTTCTGCACGAACTCGCGCGCCTCGCGCTTGCTCGCCGCGCAGGTCGTGCCCGTGATGAAGTCGACGATCGCGACGCCCGCGGAGAGCGCCGATGCCGCGACCTCGCTCGACGGAAGATCGGCCGCGATCTCGGCGATCTGCCCCGCGTCGAGGCTCCGGACATCACCGGAGAAGATCGCCTCGCTCGTCGCGATCGCGCGCGCGAGTTCGGACTCGCCATGGGTCATGCGCGTCATCTCGGCCGCGAGCGCGCGCTGCGCCTCGCGACGCCCCGGATCGCTCGCAAGCGACTGCGCGTACGACTGGATGGTGTCCTGGTCGAGGAAGGTGAACCACTTCAGGAACTTCACCGCGTCGGCATCGGTCGTGTTCAGCCAGTACTGGTAGAAGCGGTACGGACTCGTCCGGTCGGCCGTCAGCCAGATCGCACCCTTCTCCGTCTTGCCGATCTTCTGGCCGTCGCTCGTCGTGACGAGCGGGCAGGTGGCACCGAAGCTCTCGCCCTGCTCGAGCCGTCGGATCAGGTCGATGCCCGACACGATGTTTCCGAACTGGTCGCTTCCGCCGAGCTGGATCGTGCAGCCCTCCCTGCGGTAGAGGTGCAGGAAGTCGTACGCCTGCAGGATCATGTAGCTGAACTCGGTGTAGCTGATCCCCTGCTCGCGCCCCTCGAGACGGGATGCGACCGAGTCGCGCGCGATCATCTGGTTCACGCTGAAGTGCTTGCCGATGTCGCGGAGCATGTCGAGGTACGACATGTCGCTGAGCCAGTCGATGTTGTTGCGGATGACGGCGCCGTTCGTGCCGTTGAACTCGAGGAAGCGGTCGAAGATGCGCTGCTGGCTGCGGACATTGTGCTCGACGAGCTCGCGCGTGAGGAGCTGACGCTCGGCGCTCTTGCCGCTCGGGTCTCCGATCAGCCCCGTGCCGCCGCCGGAGACGACGATGGGGCGGTGCCCCGCGCGCTGGAGGTGCGCGAGCAGCTTGATGCCCATGAAGTTGCCGATGGTCAGGCTGTCCGAGGTCGGGTCGAAGCCGGCGTAGCCGCTCCGCGCGCCGGAGCCGAGGTGCGCCGCCAGTTCGGGCGAAGTCGTCTGGTGCAGGAGGCCGCGCCAGGTGAGCTCGTCGAGGAATCCGTTCTTCTGCATGTGTGGAGCCTGCGGTCGTGCAGTCGTTCAGCGGGTCGCGGCGAGGGCCTCGCGCTTCGAGGCGATCTTCGCCAGGAGATCGGCCCAGCTCTTGTTGAAGGCGTCGCGGCCCTCGACCTGGAGGGTCTCCGCGACCGCGGCGAGATCGACGCCCGCGGCCGTCACCGCGGCGAGGGTCTCCTCGGCGGCGACGCCGTCCGAAGGCATCGCGCCCTGCGGGTCGCCCTTCTCGGCGAGCGCGAGCAGCGTCTCCTCGGGAATCGTGTTGACGGTGTTCGGCGCACCGAGCGCGTCGCAGTAGAGCGACGGCGAGAGCGCGGGGTCCTTCGTGCCGGTCGACGCCCAGAGGACGCGCTGTTCGGTCGCACCCTTCGCAGCCAGCGCCTTCCAGCGAGGCGACGCATGGAAGTCGAGCGCGGCCTTGAGCACGCGACCCGCCATCGCGATGCCGACCTTGTTCTGCAGGTTCGCGGGGAGCGCCTTCGCGGTGCCGCGGTCCCATCGCGAGATGAACACGCTCGCGACCGAGCAGACGAACGGGTCGAGCCCCGCCGCCACGCGGCGCTCGATGCCGCGGGTGTAGGCCTCGACGCACGCGAGATACTGCTCGCGCGAGAAGAGGAGCGTGACATTGATCGGAACGCCGCGGAAGATCAGCTCCTCGATCGCGGGGCAGCCCTCGGGCGTGCCGGGGACCTTGATGTAGAGGTTCGGCCGGCCGGCGCGACGGTGGAGTTCGACCGCCTGCGCGACCGTGCCCGCGGTGTCGTTGGCGAGCAGCGGCGAGACCTCGAGCGAGACCCAGCCGTCGACGCGGTTCGTGCGGCGGTGGATGTCGGCGAAGAGGTCTGCGGCGCGCGTCAGGTCGCTGATCGCGCACGCGAAGAAGATCTCCTCGGCGGACATCCCCTTCGCGGCCAGCGCCCGTACCTCGGCGTCGTAGGCGCCGCCCGAGCCGATGGCCTTCTCGAAGATGGTCGGGTTCGAGGTGAGACCCGTGACCGAGAGCTCGCGGATGTAGCGCTCGAGCGTGCCCGAATCGAGCAGCGTGCGGGTGATGTTGTCGAGCCAGAGCGACTGCCCGAGCGCGGCGAGGCGGGCGGTGGGACGCGCCGAGGGATTCGGTTGGTTGGTCATGGTCGGATTCCTGATCGGACTTCGGCACACTAGCAGAGCAATCCGAGCGGGGAGACGGGAACTCAGGCATCCGCCCCGCGACTTCGGGGCCCGATTCTGCCGATAGTCGGGGCTCCATGGCCGCGAAGAAGAAGCAGACCAAGTCGTCCCCCGCTCCCGCCCGCACCTCCGGCACGAAGGCCGCGCCGGCTCCCACGGTCGCCGACTGGCACAAGGCGCCCGACCGGACGCGCGCATGGCGCCGGCTGACCACCCTCTCGGTGAAGGCGCGGAGCATGGACCTGCGCCGGGCCTTCGCGAAGGATGCCGCGCGTGGAACGAGGATGAGCGTGGACGCACTCGGCATCCACCTCGACTACTCGAAGAACCTCGTCGAGCGCACCACGATGGACGCGCTCTTCGCGCTGGCGTCGGAATGCGGCGTGGCGCGCCACGCGAAGGCGATGTTCGCGGGCGAGCACATCAACCTGACCGAGGACCGCGCGGTGCTGCACACCGCGCTGCGCGCGCCGAAGGGCGCAGTGGTCCGCGTCGACGGAAGGAACGTGGTGCCCGATGTCCACGAGGTGCTCGGGCGCATGGAGCGCTTCGCGAACGCCGTCCGCAGCGGAAAGTGGCGAGGACACACGGGTCGCCGCATCCGCACCGTCGTGAACATCGGGATCGGCGGATCGGACCTCGGCCCCGTGATGGCCTACGAGGCGCTGAAGGACTTCACCGAGCGCTCGATCGAGTGCCGCTATGTCTCCAACATCGATGGCGAGGACTTCTACGAGAAGACGCGCGACCTCGACCCCGCCGAGACGCTCTTCGTCGTGAGCTCGAAGACCTTCACGACGATCGAGACGATGACGAACGCGCAGACCGCGCGGGCCTGGGCGCTGCGGAAGCTGAAGAGTCCGGCCGCCGTCGCGAAGCACTTCGTCGCGGTGTCGACCAACGCCGACGAGGTCGCGAAGTTCGGCATCGACACCGCCAACATGTTCGGCTTCTGGGACTGGGTCGGCGGCCGCTACTCGATGGACTCCGCGATCGGTCTCTCGACGATGATCGCGGTCGGGCCGCGGAACTTCCGCGAGCTGCTCGCGGGCTTCCACGACATGGACGAGCACTTCCGCACGGCGCCGCCGCGGAGGAACCTCCCGTACCTGCTCGCGCTGCTCGGAATCTGGAACCGTGACTTCCTCGGATGCGAGACGGTGGCGGTCCTCCCCTACTGCCAGTACCTCCACCGGCTCAGCGCGTACCTGCAGCAGCTCGAGATGGAGTCGAACGGCAAGCGCGTGCAGCTCGACGGCACGCCGTGCCGTTGGCAGACCAGCCCGGTCATCTGGGGCGAGCCCGGCACGAACGGGCAGCACGCCTTCTACCAGATGATCCATCAGGGAACCTCGCCGGTCCCGTGCGACCTGATCGCGTTCGCGAAGCCGCTGCACGCGGTCGGCTCGAAGGCCGGGGGCGAGCATCACGACATCCTCATGGCGAACTTCCTCGCGCAGAGCGAGGCGCTCGCCTTCGGTAAGACGCCCGCGGAGGTGCGCGCGGAGGGAACCCCGGAGTGGCTCGTGCCGCACAGGACCTTCTCCGGCAACCGTCCGACCACCACGCTGCTGTGCGAGCAGCTCTCGCCCCGCATGCTCGGCCGGATCATCGCGCTCTACGAGCACAAGGTGTTCGTGCAGGGATCGATCTGGCGCGTGAACAGCTTCGACCAGTGGGGAGTCGAGCTCGGCAAGGTGCTTGCCAAGCGCATCATCCCCGAGCTGTCTGGCACGAAGCCGCCGAAGTCGGCGCATGACAGCTCGACCAACGCGCTCATCGCGAAGTACCGCGCATGGCGCGGGCGGTAGACTCCCGCGCGTGGATCGCATCTACCTCGACTCGAACGCGACGACCGAGCCCGCCCCCGAGGTGGTCGAGGCCGTCGCACGGGCCATGCGCGAGACCTGGGCGAATCCGTCGAGCGTGCACCGCGCCGGGGGCGAGGCGAAGCGGGTGGTCGAACTCGCGCGCGAGAGTCTGGCGAGGCTCGTCGGATGCCAGGAGCGGGAGCTCGTGTTCACCTCGGGCGGAACCGAGGGCGCGAATCTCGCGATCCGCGGAACGCTCGAGCACTTCGCTTCATCGGAACCCGCGCGGCGCGTACTCGTGACGACCCGCTTCGAGCACAGTGCGGTTCGTGAACTCGCGCAGGAGATCGGGAAGCGCGGCGGCGAGGTCGTGTGGCTTCCCGGAACGGGCGATGGCGCTGGGATTCCCGATCCGGAGGCGCTGGCCGAGCTTCTCGCGCGCCGCGCGGACGAGATCGCGCTCGTCAGCCTCATGTGGGCGAACAACGAGACGGGCGCGATCACGGACATCCGATCGGTCGGAGCCATGTGCCGCGAGGCGGGCGTGCGATTCCACACCGACGCGACGCAGTGGGTCGGGAAGATGCCGACGGACTTCGCGTCGCTGCAGGTCGATCTCGCGAGTTTCGCGGCGCACAAGTTCCACGGACCGAAGGGAGCGGGAGCGCTGTACATCCGTCGTGGAGTGCGGATCGTTCCGCAGTCCTTCGGAGGACCGCAGGAGCGTGAACGCAGGGGCGGCACCGAGAATGTGCCGGCGATCGCGGGAATGGGCGTTGCGGCCGAGCTCGCGCGCGATTGGCTCGCGGGCGACGGCGCCGTGCGTGGAGCGAAGCTCCGCGACCAGTTCGAACGCACCATCGCGGACGCGACGGGTGGCGTGGTTCACGCCGCCCTCGCCGAGCGCCTGTGGAACACCACGAACATCGGTTTCGCTCGTCTCGAGGCGGAAGCCAT